>PKTJ01000064.1 GCA_002869205.1 Candidatus Parcubacteria bacterium
AATAAGTGTACGAGGAATAATACCGTCTGCTGGCGGCTTAATCCATGCCTCAACAGATAATATACTATCATCCAAGCCCCAGTTCTCCATGTTATAAGGAACTGAAACATAGGTGTCTGTACCATTCATTAATAAAGCTTCATCAGGTGCAAGGACATCTTCTTGTGGTGGCACTTCGGCAATAATCCATGTATCTGTCCACACATCATTTCGACACTCTGCAATATTAGCGACGGCCTGTGTATCACCTGCATCTTCGTAGTCTCCATCACTATTTGCGTCAATATAGTTAAAACCAATGTCGCCTGCTTCTTCACCAAAACCAAGACCTTTGATAGTAACCCAGTTCCCTTCTGCACCATCCAGTGGTTCTACACTTTCAATATAAGGAGATTCTGTACACACACATTGTGTATCACCAACCTCACACAATGTCGTGTCTGTATCCAAACATTTGAGCCACTCGGCACAATCCGCTTGGACTTCACAACTAGCCCCTGTGTTTCTACCCCTACATATCGGTTCATCTTCACGCTCAGGGTCAGCACAATAATCTGGCACAACTTTGAATGTTATTCTGTCTGTCGCTTCGTTACTATCAATATCGTGTGCACGTATTTCTGCTACATAGTTGGTATCAAACTCAAGATCATACGGTACCCTAAATCCATATGACATATCAAAATCTCCACGTGAACCAACTGACACGTGCGGACCATCAATAAATCGTTTAAACAATACAGTATCATCGGTTTCTTTGAAAACACTTAGGTCACCATATGCATTACCACGATTATCTGTGAGCACTGATGCGATAGGATAATTAATTCCCTGGATCAAACGAAACGTATTTCCTCCTGCCCTATTATCAAGAGTAAATGAACTGATGACAGGAGCTACCTCATCCTTCGCTTCAAAAGCTCCAATGACGATGGTATGTCCAGCGCCACCAACCTGACGCCATGTCCCTGCCGGTGCATTCAAATTGACAGCATGAGTCTCCGTTCCTGCCGCTGTAGTAAGTGTATAGTATGCATCACTTACATATAACTCAGGTTGCAACAACGTAACACCTGGAATATACGTGTGGAAAGAAATTTCATATTCCTCATTATTAATTCCTGCACATCTCACCGTTGCTGATGGATCATCTGCCCGCGCCACGTGTGTAGTAACAGTAACCATATTTCCACCATCATCATAGCTATACTCCTCCCCGACATCCATGATTCCACCGAGATCATCTGATGTCATCCAGTTACCACTCCACTCACAAAACTCATCTTTTACTATAGCATTATCACGACCACCATCTTCATATACCACCCTGGTCGCACTTACTACAACATAACCATTTTCATCAGATGCCTCACCAGCTGCTGCAGGAGATTTAATTTCAAGTGTGTCATAACCAAATACTCCTGTTCTAAACGAAGCATTCTTAGGAAAATCACCACAACTCGTTGTTTCTTCCAGTTCATTTCCTTCCAAATCTCTTACATCACCAACAAGGACTTCATACTCACCTGGTAATAAACAATAGTCATCTATACCATTATGAGATCCGCATGCATTTTTATTATATGTTGCCTCAACTACCGTACCTGTATCATCATAAGCAAAATCAAAATCACTTGTGATGTCTGTTTTTTCAGTACCATTTTTTTCAAAAACTTTGAACACTTCATTTGCTGGACCCGCAACCTGCCTACTAAACAATGCTCTTACGACTACATTGTACATACTTGTTTGATCACCCAAACTTGGAGTGCTTGGTGTAATACTTTTTACAAGGAAGCTTTGTGCGTAACAACACTGACTTGGATATAAACTACAAAACGAATCACACACTCGTGTTCCATTATATTTTTCATAATATGGTGTACCCGGCTCATCACATGAACCTTCAAGTCTCTCTACCACACTCGTCCCTGCACCTGTTGCGTCTATTAATCTATTTAAGACAAAACGAGTGATAGCAAATGCGGACAATATAATAACAAGTCCGATAGTACCATTGATTAAAATCTTTCGCGCTGTTGCAATCTTGTCTTCTGCTCCGGCAGCAGTCATATACATGAAACCACCATACATCACAATACCAAGTGCAATAATACCGAGCAACCCAAGAAGAGTGTTGATAATACGAACTATTGTCACACGAATATCATCACTGCCCAAAATAATTTCATCTTCTACCACCTGGGTCCCGAATGTATCTTGTCCAAAAACAGAAGAGGTAAAAAACAAAAATCCCCCAACAATGAATGTAAGAAGTAATCCAATTAAAAATGTCTTTTTGGGAGATTTAAATATCATAATGAGTTATAACGAGTTGGACTTACGGTTGGGTCACTAAGTGTGTCGATACACTCAGCTACGTTTGATTTTAAAAGGTTTTCATCATTACTTCCTGAGATGGAACCTCCGGTGTATGCACACCCCGTATCAGTACTACTCACAGTTGTTACCTCAACACAATCAGTCGTATCTATTACTACACCATTCTCATCAAATAGCACTTCACATTCAGACGGACGATCCTTGTCAGCAGATGTGTTTTGCCACGGACCATAGCCTGGATATAAACAATTTTGGTTTGTTCCTTTTACTGAACTTGGGACTGATGGGAAATAATACAAATCTAACCCATTTGGTCCAAATGTTCTGTGTCTTATATTGGCAACTGTCTTATCGTTTTGTTCATAAGCAAACACCGCGAACCATATGTCGCTTAGACGTTCACTTTGTTCGCACGTCACATCTTCTGGAGGTATGTCCCCTACAGCAGACTGAGCACAAACATGTGCAGGGTGCTCGATAAGGCTTACCGAAGTTCTCAGTGTACTAAGCCACATAATTCTATTGAACCCAATTTCGACTTTTTCATCACCATCAATGTCTTCGGTATCAATTCCTGGCAACACACGCGCCACATACGGACGAGTCATGTCTATTTCATTTCTCACATTAAAATTCCACCAATAGTTATCTGGTCGTGTTTCACTCAGTACATTTCCATCGCCATCAGTTGATGTATTAATAGTCTCTCCTCTATATGTCACACCGGCAGGTCGATTGAGTGTTTCATTTTCACCATTAACTTCGTTATCTCCTATATTGTCCAAACCATTCAATGCCATATCGTAGACACCAGAAAATGGCTGTGCTTCAAACAATGCATCTGCATTTCTCGTCCACTCTGCCGTACGGACGAGCATGTTGTATTCACGCACACAAGATTCTACGTCTCCTGTACAGTCTACAGGCAAACAGTACATCTCATCACCACAACTATTAAGTCCACATGGCTCATCTGATACAAATTCAACTGTCTTGTACCCATTGGTTATTTTCCATGTACCAGTCACCATACCATCTTCGGTATTGACCAAAATATTTTCAAATGATCCACCAGGGCTAAAGTATCCTTGTGTAACTGTTGGGTCGACCGGTTCATCAAAATTAATCTGTATAATAGTATTTTTGTCCACTTGTTCCCCTGCCCGAGGGTACACACTCTCTACATGAGGAGGATCTAGATCAAGTCCTGTCCCTGTTTCAAAATTCCACCAATAATCTGGAGAACCAAACTGCTCAGCAAATATACTTTCGGTCTCGCTTCCTTTTTTCGTAATGTCTTCTCGTAAATGTACGGTATATAGTTTTTCTGCGACTGAACTTCCAAGATATTCAAGTGGTTTGAAGACCAGTGTGTAAACCTCTTGGTTGGCTGAACCTCCCGCACCTTCATAACTCATGACAACACCAGCACTTACACCTGCGTCATAGTCTGTACTCCAATTGAGTGTATCTATATTTTCTATAAGATCTATTTTTACTGAAGATGTATTCACACGATCGCATTCATTTTCCCAACTAATAAGACCATCTCCACTCGTATCAAAACAATCTCCATAATATGGATTTACAATCTCATCACCATCCATTTCACAATCCACGTTTGTTGGTAAATTGTCTGGACCCCAACAGGTTTCATTGGTATTTTCTGCGATAGAACTTGGTTCAATAGGTACACCAAATGTTACAACGATACTCGAATTACGAGGAACGTCAGTGTCATCTCTAAACGGATAATGATCCTTAACAATCTTACCAAGAGCACCTGAGCCATTGAATGTTGCCATTGCCGGTGGTTTTTGTTGCCCCGGTCTTGCAAAACCTCCATTGGTAAGAGAATTTATAACAAATTGAACAATAGCAAATGCACTAAATATGACGATCAAACCCACCACCGCATTAATCATTGTTTTTCTTCCTTTTGTAACTTTTTCTTCATTACCACCAGATGTCATGATAAGAAAACCGGCGTATATAATAAGAGAAACGGTAATAATACCGAGAAGACCAAGGACGGCACGAATAATTTTTACAATAACAATACGAATATCAGTACCTGACAAAAGGATCTCTTGGTCGACTGGCTGTACACCAAATGCATCATCTGCGGCAAACACTTGTGTGTCAAACCCAGTAAATATTAAAACAAAAAACACTGCTGCAGCAAAAAACAAAACTGTAGCAGTTTTTTTAAACGTTGATAATTTTTGAATCCAAGGAAGCATGGGAAACCCTTAGACCCTGAGTAAAATGTGACCTATGAAAGTAATCTTTTCACTATTGCCTGAACGACATTTCCGTCAGCCTTACCTTTGAGCTGATTCATAGCGTCGCCCATCACACGACCGAAGTCTTGCGGTCCGGATGGAGAAATTTTTTCTATAACTTGTTTTACGATATTTTCAACTTCTGATTCATCGAGCTGTTCTGGAAGATATGAGCTAAATATTTCAATTTCTGCTTTTGTACTATCTACCAAATCTTGTCGTCCACCAGCTTCGAAGTCTTTGCACGCGTCTTTGAGTTGTTTCACTTGAGAACTAAGGACGGCGACAATATCTTCGTCAGTTAGTTCTTTTTGTTTTTTGATTTGTTCATTTTTTATAGCAGAAAGAGCCACCTGCAATACAGAAAGCCTTTCTTTATCTTTACTTTTACGTGCCTCTTGACTATCTAAAGTCAGTGAGTCGAGTAACGACATAGTTATCGTCTATTTCGTTTATTTTTTTTGTCGTCAGCTGGCAATTTACCTGTCTTACGCAAGTAATCTGTTTTTGAGATCAATTTAGCGCGAGAGATAGCTTGGTTGCGTGTAACGTTTTTACTCTTTCCTGGAGTAAAATATTGTATTTTACGCGCTTGCAAGATATTTCCAGATCGTTGCCAAGTCTGTTTAACACGACGTATAAAAGCTTCGAATGACTCGTTCTTTTTACGTTTTAATTCGGACATACTATTCACCTCCCAGTGAATAACTTACTTATTAATAATGTTTCACTTTATCCTGAACGAAGTGAAGGATCTCTCACACATTTTAGCTTGAGAAAGATTCTTCGCTCCGCTCAGAATGACAAACATTTACTGCTTGTTAATTGGTTTTATTCTACACAAAAAATCAGCAAAAGTCAAATTATTTTGATAGTAGTTTTTGCACAGTGTTAGCAATCTTTTTTTGGTCTACTACCTCTTGGATTCCTGACTCCATATTACGTACCAAAATAGTCTCATCTTGGACCTCTTTTTGTCCCAAAATCAATGTGTGAGACACACCGAGTTTGTTGGCTGTTTCCAGCTGAGCCTTGAGTGAAGACTTTGCCAGATTGTGATACACACGAAGATCTTTGCGACGCAACTCTTCAATGAGGTAGAGAGATCTCTTGCACGCCTGTTCGCCAAGCTGTGCAAAGAAAATACCACCTGGTTTTTCTGGTTTATAATTTTCTTGTTTTTCCAATTCTTCTCTTTGCTTCTTGAGTACCATAGCGATGCGTTCAATGCCAAGAGAAAATCCAGCTGCTGGTGTTTCCTCTCCTCCCAGCTGCTCTATAAGTCCATTATATCTTCCACCTCCACCAAGAGCACTTTGTGAACCTTCATCATCTTCTGCATATAGCTCAAATACGGTATCAGTATAATAATCTAGACCACGCACAAGTGTCGGTGTAAGCACATACGGGATGCCTGCCTCATCTAGATACTCCAAGACATTCATAAAGAATCCACGTGACTTGTCACTCAACCAATCAAGGATTTGTGGTGCTTCTTCCATTACTGCCTGGTCTTGTTCATGTTTTGAATCAAGTACACGAAGTGGATTTTTGTTGATACGTTTCTTGGACTCATCACTCAGATAACTTCTCTTACTTCTCAAGTATCCTACAAGTTCTACAATATAATTTTCTCTATCTTCAACTGTTCCGATACTGTTTATCCTTACGGTTGTTTCAATACCAAGATCACGAAGTGTGTTGTAGGCAACAGCAATTAATTCGGCGTCAACGACAGGGCTCTGGACACCAAGTGTTTCACAGCCAAACTGGTGAAACTGACGGTATCGCCCTGCTTGAGGTCGATCATGACGGAACATTTGACCCCAATACCAAACCTTCACTGGTTGTGGAAATGTTTGCATGCCGTGATTTATATATGATCGAGCTACAGAAGCAGTAACTTCTGGACGCAAACAAACCCTGGAACCATCTTTGTCTTCAAACACATACATCTCTTTGTCTACCACATCTGTACCCTTTCCTATCGAACGTGTAAACAACATCGCTTGTTCTAATATTGGTGTTTCAATATAAGAAAATCCATATGCATTGGCAATATCTTCTGCAGTGTGATACATGTGTTGCCATGAGACACCTTCTTTTGGAAGAATATCTTTCATGCCACGCAATGTCGCATAATTAGGACCTTTTGTCTTTTTCTTTTCTTTCTTTGGTGCAACGTTTTTAGGTACAACCTTCTTCACTGCTTTCTTTTTTGCAGGTGCTTTTTTTGCTAAAACTTTCTTTGGTTGTTTTTTTGCAGGTGCTTTTTTTCTAGGCATATAAAAATAGTTAAGCTGCGTTATTATTTGGATTTATATTATATTGAGGAACATCAAATGTAGATATACGACTAAATGGCCAACCCCGAAACCACACACGACCAACAACATCATTAGCATCAATCGCACCAAACCTTCGTGAGTCATAACTTGCATCGCGATTATCACCCATTACAAAATATTGATCATCGCCCAATGTTACACTTGTCGAACCCGGTGTATCTTCTTCAAGATAAAATTCTTCGAGCACCAGTCCACGAGGATGTTCGTCATTGTATACAACAACCTTATTGTCTTCAACTTTGACCCGCTCTCCTGGCAATGCGACGACGCGTTTTAGATAATGATCTTCATTAACCGGTGAATCAAATACAATTACCTCACCTCTTTCTGGTCCACGAAATCTATAGGTAATCTCATCAATAATCAGATAATCTTTTTCATAAAATGCCGGTTCCATGGAATGTCCTTTGACATAAAAAGGTTTGAACAAGAAATATCTCACCAACCCAATCGTAATACCTGCCAAAATGACAATCTTGATTATCTCGAGAAAAAACAAAGCAGCCTTGTTTAGAACCCCTCTTTCTTGAATATCATCATATTCTTCAGGAGATGCAGAGACCTCATCTACATCAGGTTGTATATTATTTTTTTCTTCCATAATTGCTCTGTGTATAACTTTTTTAGCGGGTACATTATACCCCAAAAAAACACAAAATGCAAATCAAAAAAGACCCTAAAATAAGGTCTTTTTGTGGGCGCGCCAGGAACCTGCCTGCCGGCAGGCAGGTCGAACC
Source organism: Candidatus Parcubacteria bacterium (assembly GCA_002869205.1). GTDB lineage: Bacteria > Patescibacteriota > Patescibacteriia > Magasanikbacterales > UBA922 > BM521. The sequence goes on from PKTJ01000064.1 coordinate 7,714, forward strand.
TTTTGCAAGCACAATATAGAATACAAAAGACCTCTATTTAAGGTCTCTTTGTATAAATTTTCAACCCTTAGAGTGGGCGCGCCAGGAATCGAACCTGGGACCTCAACATTATCAGTGTTGCGCTCTAACCAACTGAGCTACGCGCCCCTGTAAAACGGAAATACTATACATGAAAATGAATTTTTTTTCAAGTCCATGCTCTGTGGACTTAAGTGGATTCGAACCACTGACCTCTACAATGTCAATGTAGCGCTCTAACCAACTGAGCTATAAGTCCCTCTGTAAAAAGCTCGCATACTATACAACAAAAAATGGCTCTCGTCAAGATTATTCCCCCAAATAAAAACCCCGCTCTTGCGAGCAGGGTTTTTGAGATATGCAATAGATTAGATGTCGAGATTATCGATTGCACTAGTGTCAACATCCTCAAGAGAAGGAGTTGGTTCAGAAGGAGCCTCTTGTCTAGGACGACGATGCTCACTTCCCTCTGGTTCATTAATCTTCAAGTTTACAAGCGCATTATTCTTTGCGCCGACTACTTTCAAAAGTGTTCTGATAGCACGTACAGTGTTACCTTGACGACCGATGACATATCCAATGTCACCAGGGTCAACATCCAAGGTCATAAGTACACCACGTTCATCAACGGTACGTGTAACTTTGACACTATCTGGATTATTCACGATCGCCTTGATGACGAACTCAATAAACTGTTGATCTTGTTCCATATCGTTTCTAAAATTACGATAAATAAACTTGTGAAAGAACGTAAGGCCCTCGACAAAGCCTTGGTTCTTCGCGAAAAAAGTATATCACAACATATACTACAAGTCAAGCACGTGCACGTATATAAAAAAACCCGCCAAGTGACGGGTTTAACATATTTTTTTGAAAAGAATTATTCCTCTTTCTTTTCTTCCTTGTCCGCTGGAGCCTCAGCAGGAACCTCTTCTTTTGGCTCTTCAACAGGAGTCTCCTCTGCTGATTTTTCTTCTTTTGGTTCTTCAGCTGGAGCTTCTTCCTTGGGTTCTTCTACCTTTTCTTCTTCAGCGGCTTTTGCAGCTTTTGCAGCTTCTTCTTCTGCTGCTTTAGCTTCAGCGGCTGCTGCTGCAGCCTCTTTTTTCTTCTCTTCCTCGGCAGCTTGTTTTTCTCCGAGTTTCGCTTTTCGTTTATTTGTAATTGTAACTGATTTTCGTTTCTTACCTTCTACAACACCTTCTCTGACGAGAATATTGTGAACGGTTTCAGATGCCTGAGCACCTACTGAAAGCCAGTGTTTGATACGATCTGTTTTGAGTTCCAAAACTTTTGGATTCTCAGTTGGACTATAGTGGCCCAAAATCTCAAGGCTTTTTGCCTGTGTATCACGAGCCTTTTCATTGATTACCAAACGATATGTGGGTTTTTTCTTTTTACCCATTCGTTGTAAACGAATCATTAACATAAGTGTGTTATTTAAGTCTGACTAAAACTGATTGAGAACGTACCCAGGCTAGATACACCTAGGTGCTGACGGTTTTAGCAGGGCAACTAATATGCCCTAGAAGACGGAGAAATTGTATCAAAATAGAGGTTTTTTGTCAAGAGTAAGCCAAAACCGCCTTTTTGGCGGTTTTTGAAAACTAATATTACCCTCTCCTACTCCTTCCCATCAAGCTTCACACTCACAAGCTTACTCATACCATCATTTCCCATAGTTACTCCATATAGGACATCTACTGCATGCATAGTGACCCTATTATGCGTGATAATGATGAACTGAGACTGTTCTGCCAGCTCATTTAAAATCTTGGTAAAACGAAGCGTGTTTGCCTCATCAAGAGCTGCTTCTACCTCATCGAGCAATACAAATGGTGACGGATTGGTATGAAGAATGGCACAAAGCAAGGCAATCGATGTCATCGTTCTCTCACCACCAGACAACGCTGTGATATTTTTGATTTTCTTTCCCGGAGGACACGCATACACGTCCACTCCTTGGAGAATTTTGCGACGACGTTTCTTTGGGACAATCTCCGCATCATCTGTCTGTACGGACAGGTCTAGGTCTGTCCCTTCATCTACAACACCCTCCTCTACCACTTTATCTTCGCCATAAATTTCCCCGAGTTCGGCTGTACCACCTTCAAATAATAATTTAAAATAGCGGGAAAATTCTTTCTTAATTTTTTTGAAACTTTCCTTGTGTTTTTTCTTCATGAGTTTATCAAGCTCGCCGATCATTTTTTCTAGATCAGCTGATGCTTTACTCAAATCATCGAGCTCAGATGAAAGTGTGTCATATCTTTCTCGAGTTTCTTCATATTCCCCCATCACTTCTTCGTCAATGCCACCAATCAAACTCAATTTGTATTTTAATTTTTCAATTTCAATTTTTGACTGTTCAAGTTTTTCTTCTTCAATACATGGTGAACCTTTTTCTACAATCGCACCGACACCTTCACGCAGTTCAGTGAATATTTCTTGTTCTAGATCTTCTTGATGTGTTTGTAGCTTGGTGATATCAACTTGTAACTTATGCTTTTTGTCACCCACCTTGGTCAATTCTTTTTGTTCATTTTGCATACTATCTTGCAATGCAAAAATACGTTCACGCTTTTTCTCTTCTTCCTCATTGAGCGTATCAATCTTTTTTCTCACAGCATCTAATTGAGTATCAATCTCTTCAATCTTTCCAGCAACACCATCTTTTTTCTGAACAAATTCAGCCATCATGTCACTATATTCTTCTTTTGAGAGAGAATACATAGACAACTCTTGCTTCAACCGAGCAAGCTCTCCTGTTGCGTCATTGAGGCGGCTCTGGATCATGGATATTTTTTCTTCAATGACTTGTGACGTTGTTTTAAGATCTGACAAATTATCCCTCTTATTTTCGAGGTCGATCTCAAGCCGCTCTTTTTCTTCTTTGTTCGTTATCAATTCCTCCTCTATTTTTTCAACCGCATGTTCTGAAAATTGTTTACTGCCACCAGCAAACGAAAGAACACCCCGACGCTTACGTCTAAATCCACCTTTCATAGAACCACTTGTCTCGAGTATATCCCCTTCAAGAGTAACCATACGTACACGTCCAATACCAATCTCACGAGCTATATCAATATTTTCTACAATCAATGTTGATCCAAAAACATATGAAAAAATATCGTAAAAAACAGAATCAAAATCAACTAACTGTGATGCCAAACCATACACTCCTTTTGTATGAACAAGCTCCTTGATATCATTTGGAATAATACGAGGACGGATTTTATTGACAGGTAAAAATGTCGCAAACCCTAGCTGTTGTTTTTTAAGAAAATCAATACAACTCTGTGCCACATTATCATCTTCTACCACAACCGAAGCAAGATGAGCTTGGGCTGCAACTTCAAGAGCAAGACGGTATTTCTCATCAACTCGCGCAAGTTGCGCAACCACACCATATACCTTTCCTGGAAAATTTCCTGCATGCTGTACGATTGCATTGACTGCACGCAATCCTTCAAACTGGACCTCGTCTCTCCCTTGTTTCAACTCCTGCAACTGTTGTTCGAGTTTTACTTGTCTATTTTGTAATGTTATTTTCTTGTTTTGAAAATCCTCTAATACATCTGACAGATCTTTAATTTCAGTCTCGATCTTAGTCTTCCTCTCTTTTTCTGCATCAATTTCTGATTTTAACTCGTTTTCTTTTGATTCAAATTCACTGACTTTATTTTCTAGCCAACCTACATTTTGTTTTCCAGCCTTGCTAAATTCAGTTTGTAATTTTCCTGCAATAACCGCGTGATCTCGTTCAAATGTATTTTTTTCTTGTTGTAATACCCCTAATTCTTTTTGTAATTCTTCGAACACCTCACGACGAGACTTTTCTTGTGCGAGAGATGCTAATTCATTTTGGATAGCTGACAGACGTTTGTGAACTTCTGTATACACACCATTCACCTCATCATAATCTGTTTGGTACAATCCAATCTTGTCTGACAAATTTGCATGTAGTGTAATATAGTAAGATTCTTGCAATTCACGCAAGCTAATTTCTACTTCCTGACGTTTTTCTAATTTGTTTACCTGACGCTTGAGTGATTTGAGTCGTGGCTCAATCTCTTGTAAAAGCACTTCAGCTTGTGAGATATTTTCTTGTGTTTTATTCAATTTCAAAGAAGCATGATGTCGTTTGATTTGAAATTCCTTGATACCAACTGCTTCGTCAAAAAAGCTTTTTCTCTCAGCAGGTGTCTGGAGTAACAATCGATCAATGGTTCCTTGTCCAATCACCGAATAACTCCCCTGACCAAACTGAGCTTGTGCAAGTAAAATCTGCAAATCCATCAAACGCACATTCTTACCATTCAAAAGATATTCACTCTCACCAGATCGATAAATTTTCCTCGCAATTACGAGCTCGTCAAAATCCACTGGAGCACGATGGTCACTATTATCGAGCGTCATAGTGACTGACGCCAAACTCATCTTTCCTTTGCCTTCTGAACCTGCAAAGATAATATCTTCACTCTTCTTTCCACGTAAGTGTTTCATGCTTTGCTCCCCCAAAACCCAACGAATCGCATCTGCCACATTACTCTTACCAGAGCCGTTTGGCCCCACAATCGCGGTCACACCATTACGCCCAGCTTTTGGGGCTGGGAATTGAAGGGTTGTGTTTGTGGCAAACGACTTGAAGCCGTTAATTTCTAAGCTTTTTACGTGCATAATTGGGCTAAAAACGGATATAGTATAGCACTATTGACATATCCCTGCAATTCCTATATAATCATTAGCTTGTTTACATCTTCTCAGTTATCAAAAATCTCCATATTTCTTCTGACTCTGGAGATATCTTAGAAAGTATGCCCCAAAGAACGGCAAAACTCATACATGAAAAAATCCTTGAAAAGGATCGATTTTTGCTTGTTACACATCAAAACCCTGATGGAGATGCTATTGGATCGGTAAATGCACTGGGAGAAATGCTCCACACCCTTGAAAAAGACTATACGATATTTTGTGCCACACCAGCATCAGACCAATTTGATTTCCTTCCTCATACCACACATATCACCAGTGACCCGGATATATGGAAACATTCGTATGATGTTATTATTGTGTGTGATGCAGGAGATTTACGTTATGCTGGGGTAGACGAATTAATCAGACATCAGGCAGATCCTTTTATTATAAATATTGATCATCATGCCAGTAATGAAGGGTTTGGTCACCTCAATCTTGTTATCGAAGCTGCTTCGTCAACCACTGAAATCCTCCACAACTACTTTATGCTCAATGAGTGTGAAATCAATCGTACTACAGCAACAGCCCTTCTCACTGGCCTCATCACAGATACGGGAAATTTTTCAAATTCTGGCACGTCTCGCCAAGCACTTAGCACGGCAAGTAAGCTCATCAGATATGGTGCACGCCTGAATCATATACGTAGACACGTATTACAAGACAAGACTCTCCCCACATTTAAACTTTGGGGTATTGTACTGAGTCGACTTGAAAACAAAGAAGGCTTTGACTTTGTGTATACCTATATTACTCAAAAAGATCTTGTTCAGTGCGGTCTTACCGAAGAGCATTTGGAAGGTATTGCAAACCTCATGAATAACCTAAATGAAGGTAAGGCAACATTTGTGATAAAAGAAAAGCAAGACGGTAGTGTTAAAGTAAGTATGCGCACCGTACGAGATGACGTGGATCTTTCTAAGATTGCCCAGATGTTTGGTGGTGGCGGACACAAAAAAGCTGCGGGTTTCGATGTACCAGGTCCAATGGATATAGCACTCGACACTATATGGTCCACACTTGAAAAGAGTCAGAAATAAGGTACAATAGATACATACTATTAAAAACTCCATATGGAAAATGTAACATCACAAATCCTCGTCCCAACAGTAATCGAGAAATCTACTCACGGCGAACGGGCATACGATATATACTCTCGCCTACTCAAAGACCGTATTATATTTCTTGGGACAGCAATCGATGATCATGTGGCGAATATTGTCATTGCACAACTCCTCTTCCTCGAAAATCAAGATCCTGATAGAGATATAAAAATCTATATCAACTCTCCAGGCGGCTCAGTCACAGCGGGACTGGCAATCTATGACACTATGCAATACATTAAGGCTGATGTCTCTACCATCTGTGTTGGTATGGCTGCAAGCATGGCGTCTGTACTTCTCGCAGCTGGTGAAAAAGGTAAACGCTTCACACTTCCAAACAGTGAGGTCATGATCCACCAAGTCATGGGTGGCACACAAGGACAGGCAAGTGATATAAAAATCCATGCCGAAAGAATTCTAAAGATCAAAGACAGGCTCAATCATATTTTACAAAAACACACTGGTAAACCTCTTGCAGAAATTGAAAAAGATGCTGACCGTGACTATTTCATGGGAGCTGACGAATCAGTGAAATATGGTATTGTAGATAAAGTAATTAAATAATACAAAGTATTATTTAATTACCCTAAACGTAGTGAAGGATCTCTCTTACCACAAGTATATACAAATAAAAAACTGGTGAATTATCACCAGTTTTTTTGTAGGGAAGGTCCTTCGCAAGACTCAGGATGACAGAATAAAAATAAAAACCCCCCAGCATTGCTGCCGTGGGGGTTTATAAAATTTAAGGTTAATACCTTACCCGTACCCAAGAAGGTGTATTTTAGGTCAGAAACGAGCCGTAGCCTGTTTTAGCCCAGAACACACCCCCATGCTTGTCGTGGATACAGGGTAATACGTACTTAGTGCAAAGCACTCAACTAAATTCGTACTAACTCTATACCCTCGTCTTACCTCTCTAGAGAGGTTGTGTAGATAAGCTGATACGCACTCTTTTTTTTATTACTTTACAACAAGTCTAATCTAGCTTATCTCACAAGGACACAGGAGAGTATGTGTTTTGAGTTGCACAGGGCAACCAAACACATAGTCTTCTGTTTCCTTTGTTTGAACGACTGGACATAATATCATATATATATAGTTTTGTCAAGGGTATATATGTGTAAAACAAAAAATTTGGCTTATTTTAGCCAAATTTTTATACTCCATATAATCTCATTTTACATCAAAACAACATACAAAGCAGCCAAAGCAGAAATAAACACAAATGGTGTGATAATCAGGCCTTTTTTAAAAAAGTCTATATATGATATCTTCAGACCCTTAACATCGAGGATTCTCTTCCACATAAGACCAGCTAGAGCCCCCACAATGGTAAAGTTTGCCCCCACATTACTCGCAATCACCAGAGCGTAAACACTTCCCTTCAACTGCTGCGTTGTCATTACAAAACTTTCATTTACAAACACATGTGTAAAAAAGATAGTCATCGGTTGGTTATTGATGACATTTGCCATGAAAAACGAAACTACACCGGTGAGACCAATACTCGTGACCAAACTACTTACATGACTTGAAATAAACTGTGCAACAATACCGACAAATCCGATATCGCCAAACGCCTGGACAATAACAAAAAATCCGAGCACAAATGGTAGAATACTCCATGGAATTCTTTTTACTGCCATCCAAAATTCGTTTTTCTCATCTGGAATGTTTAAAATGACTTTTCGCTTATCACGCTGTGCCAGAGAAATACCTCTTCCTCTTTTCCAATAGTAAAATGAAAAACATACATCCTCTACAATAAATACTCCTGCGAAAAATAACGTAATATGCCAAATCGGAATCTGCAATGTGTCAGACAAAACAAGACTTACAAACATAATGAGCATGAGTGTAAGACTTAAAAAAGCATCGATCCAATTGCGTACATGAAAATCAGTCAACTTCTTTATCTTATACACTTTGGTAATGGATGTTCGAAAAACAATGCGAAGAAGTATAAAATTTACCACAGCTGCAACAAGCGTAGGAAACCACATCACACGTGCATATTCCAAAAATCCAATACCAAGAGAATTTACCACCATGATATTAGTGGGATTATCAATATACAAAAACATGGATAGTGTGTTAGCTGCAAAAAACTCTGCAAACAAGAGTGGAATTACATTTATCTTTGCGTGTTTACCAAGATAAAAAATAATTGGTGTAAGTGTGAGTATTACAATATCGTTTGATGTAAAGATACTCAGCAAACCTGCAAAAATATAGAAAAACAAAAATAATCTAAGACCATTCCCCTTTGCTAGATGAACAATCTTGTATGCCAGATAATCAAATACTCCTGTCACATCAGTACTCACACTGACATATGCAACATTAAAAAATATAACGATAATCTCCCACGGTCGTATAAATTCATTCCCAATAATTCCCTGCTTTATTAATTCCCCATCAACAAACCCTCCTGCCAATAAAAAAGCTACCGCAAGTAATGAGCCGGTAGCCATATTTATATTAATTTTTTTATAGATTTTAAAAGGTTTAATTGTGGCAATAAGAATGAAAAAAGTTGTTGCAAATAATGCAATCATATACCAGATTATTCAACGTCCTCGCCCTCATCTCCTTCATCCTCGACTGGAGCAACTCCACAACCTCCTGGTTCAGTACATTGATTTTCTTCAGGTACTACTTCTTCACACACCTCACCTTCAGGACACTCTTCGCTCTTCTCCTCTACCCCTACGAGACAAATCTTTGGCAATGGACGGTAATAACTACTAAACACCCGTTCATCTACCTCTCCGTCTGGCCGTTCAATAACATATGTAAATGAAGCGTGTGCTCCGGTATAGGCATACTGACACTCTTCTACACCAGGCGCAAGATCCGTCGTCTCTACGATCCTAGGTTCACCAGCCGGGATCCATTTGGATACTACTGGTGGTGTGTAATGTGCCTTTCTTCCGTCACTTGTACCCCAGAAGTAGAACCGAAGATCTTCGGTTGCGAGATTTAACTCAGATGTAATCAAAATATAATTTCCTGTATCGTTTACAAAACGTAAATCAGGATGTGGGTCATAGATAGTTGCATCCACCCCTGGGTTACCACTTACCAAATCATTGTAATATGGTACAGCCAGAGAATGCTCTCGACGTTCCGTAATCTCAAGCCCTGCATTCATGGCAGTACGAAACATGGTGGTACCAATCTGACATAAGCCGCCACCGATTTCTTTTACCATCCTATCTCCCTTAATAGTATAATCTGCAGAATAACCACCTTCGTAAGTAAATGGCTTAAGTGTATTGATAAGTGAAAATTCTTCACCTGGTTTTATCAAAAGTCCATCAAGCTTATTATTCGCCGCATGGCTAATATTTTTCAGACGATTTGGTGTACTATGGCGAAATTTCGAATGCCCAATACCAAGAATTTCTTCTATTCCTAAATCATTTACTTCACCTGTTTTTACATTTGGTTCCACCTGTTCATTGAGCAAAGTCACTGCTTTCGTAATACCTTCGTTGTGAAGTGTGCGCTCTATTATGGCATCATTAATTGCTTCATACGTCCCTTCGACATCAACACCCACTCCTGGACGCGATCCTTGAAATTCTACAACCTTACCATTTGAACCGATCTGAAATTTTGCATCATGTGGTTCGATATTTACAAAATCAGCAATATCTCCTTCCAAAAATTCTGTTGTAGATGCTTTGTTTAAACCAAATACAAATCCACCACCTTCTTTTTCCTGAACTTCGATCCAATTAACCATTTCTTCCAGAGAAACATACCAAGTATATTCTCTCTTTGTGTGAGGATCTATATAATTGATATCAAGTCGTCCGTGCACAAACACATTTGGCAACCTATCGATAATGGGTTCAATATCCTCTTTCTCTACCTCTGGGTTTGCTTCAAATGATGCAATGGTAATCTCTGGAGTTTCGAGTCCTGACCATGATTGAATAATCTGGCCAGCAACGCGATCATAATCAAAAGACATACCAACACTTGAGGATGTTATTTCAAACACAAGAGGCTCTACTGCCATGATATCGACTGACGCGTCTACTGGCTCTGAAATATAATCTTCTAGCTCGACTTCTATTTCTTCAAATATTCCTTCTTTGTCAAATTCTATATCTGACAAATATACCTGTGGTTTTGATACACGGACCCATAATGCAGAAAAGGTATCAGCAAGTATATTATTATTTTTTCTATATGAAAGCAGGTGCTCAACTTCTTTTTCTACATCAAAATCAATCAGCTCTATAAGCGTGTCCTCACTCATAAATTGAGGATTCACAATAAAGTCTTTCTTATGTCCATTGACCTGAAACGTAAAATGAATACCCTCATCCACTAACTTAGTCTGCATGTTTTGCAAGTATTCGGTCAATCCTTCTGCCTCCATACCTCCAATATGAATACCGCCAAGATACACACCAGGCAACACACGATCAGTATATGTACGAGCATAGACGAGTGTGCCGACAAGAAATATAGACACAAACACAACAATAGCGACTACGATAATCCATACACGACGCCATGAGAAATGAATTGTCTTTATGTGTTCTGAAAAAAATCCTTTTAATCCCATAATCCTAATCTACAAATATAATCCTAATCTACCAATTTCCGAATCTAATAATTTATATGTATATTTGTAGATTCGAATGTAATTCGTAGATTGGGATTACATTTATTATTCCTCAATTATCTCCACTTCTATTTTTGCATCAGCCTGACGTTTTGGAATCTTTATTGTCAAAATGCCATTTTGATATTTTGCATGTGCGAGGTCCCCTTTTACATCAGTAGGCAAAACAACCGTACGTGAAAAAGTACCCCAAAAACATTCCTTGTAATAATATTCTATATTCTCTTCATTATCAAGCGGTGTGTTCCGAAGCCCACGAATAGTGAGAAGGTCATTATGAACCAAAACCTCAATCTTTTCAGGAACTGCGCCAGCTGCTGTGGATACCACAAAAAGATGTTTGTCATCTTGTGCAACATCTACGGCAAGCTTACCTTCGTCATGATCCTTACTCCAATGGCCTATCTCATCTGAAGAAGACGGAGTCGCTCTCACTTCTGAGCTACCCCCTTCTACATGTTCTAGAATCATGGAAAATGCATTGTCGTCTTTTCTCCCCATATGTGCTTAGTATAGCAAAAACATCGCATAACGGAAAGTGTATACCTTGCGGTTGACTTTTAAGACAAAATAATGTACAATATTTACGCTATTTATTATATATATGGAGACCTGCCTGCCGGCAGGCAGGGGTGGCTGAATAGCTTCCAATCCACCTAAAATATATTTCATTTGTACGTTGTCTATACATAATTTAGTTTATAACAAAGGTTGTAACCTAAACCATGGAGAGGTGGCTGAGTGGTTCCTTCGACTCCCTACGGTCGCTCAGGACAGGCTTCAGCTCCACTTTCTCTACGTCGCATCTACACTATTTTGATAATAAATTAACGTTTATTTTCAAAACAATGGAGAGGTGGCTGAGTGGTCGAAAGCGGCACACTGCTAATGTGTTGTTCGGATTATATCCGGACCGGAGGTTCGAATCCTCTCCTCTCCGCACACAAGTTTGAAAGTTCATAAAGTTTGTAAAGACAAAAAGTACCCTCAGGTACGTTATAAACTTTTTAACTTTCAAACTTTACAACTAAACATGGAGAGATGGCTGAGCGGTTTAAGGCGGCGGTCTTGAAAACCGTTGTGGATGAAAGTCCACCCAGGGTTCGAATCCCTGTCTCTCCGCCAAAAAACAGTAGAGACGCGATAAATCGCGTCTCTACTGTTTTTTATTTTTAACCACGTGCAATACTAAAACTTACCACCTCCTTTGCCCCCGCAGCTTTCAAAACTTTTGCACATTCTTGTACGGTAGAACATGTCGTAAACACATCGTCTATCAA
>PKTJ01000044.1 GCA_002869205.1 Candidatus Parcubacteria bacterium
AGTCCAACAATATGATTTTCATCGTCTACGAGTGGGAGTTTTTCTATTTTGTGTTCACCAAATATTTTCTTTGCTTCATCAAACGTCGTATACGCATTTCCTACAATAAGTTTTTCACGCGGGGTCATAATGTCGCGTACTTTTTTGTCATCGCCATTGGCAAATACAAAGTCACGTCTCGAAAGTATGCCTTGTAGTTTATTATCACCATTGGAAACAAGTAATCCGGTCACACCTGTTTCTTCTGCATATTCTTTTGCCTCTTCTACTGATTTATCTGGATCAATTTTATACGGTGATTCAATAATAAGACTCTGAGCACGCTTCACTTTTCGTACTTCCTCGGCATTTTCTTCTACACTCATGAATCTATGAAGTATGCCAATACCGCCCATACGCGCCATAGCAATAGCCATCTGTGAACCAGTGACCGTATCCATGTTTGCCGTGACAATAGGGATATTGAGGTTTACCTTTTTGGTAAGTCTCGTGCGTGTATTGGCTTCACTGCGGGATATGAGTGATGAGCGACGTGGGACTATGAGAACGTCGTCGTAGGTGAGGGCTAGGGGGATATGCATAGGGTTTTTTTAATTCCGAGCGTAGCGAGGAATCTTTCTTAAGGTATGTTTACTCTCTTTTGTTTACCTTTCAAATGAGAGAAGCTCTCTGTAGGAAAGATTCCTCTTCGCTTTGCTCATTCGGAATAATTGGCGTAAAAAAACTGCCAGGACAGGCAGTATATATGCTAAATTCAGGTCAATTGTCGGTCTCTTTTAGTCTGTGAATATAGCTTTTCATACACAGATATTGTAGCAGTTTAGAGGGGGTGGGGCAAGGGGATAAGTGGGTGGAAGTAAAAAGTAAAAAGAGGAAAGGTAAAAGGAATATATCATCTAATGTTTAAATTTGGTACCAAAACATTCGTATATTTTTTCATCTTTAAATGAATGGAATGCATCAAACTCTCTAACCAAATCCTTATTAACTCGAGAGTCAGTTAATTGGATTAGATTAATATTTGCCCCCATTGATTTGATTGTTTGGCATAAAGGGATGAAGTCGTAGTCATTGGTGTATAAAAAAATTCGATCTAATTTATTTAACGATAATAATATAAGTGCATCACAACATATTTTTGTATCAACAGCTTTTTCGCTTTTGTACAAAGAATCACGTACATAGTTTGGTGCTTTTTGTCCATCTAACCAGTCGGCTGCTTTTTTGTAGGTGGGTATTTTTTTTCCACAATATTTTATTTCTAAATCTTCAATAGCTCCTGATTTTTTGAAATCTGGAACTTTAATAAATTCCTTAACTCTTTTGTCATTGGTTACGAAATAGAATACAATTCTTCTGTATGATCTACCATGGAAAGGGGTTAAATCATTTGATAGAGAAAAAAGTTTTGAAAATATAACAGGATCAAATTTTTTACCTTTAAGTGAAGGGTGTTTCGTAATATATTTTTTTATGTCACTGAGTAGTGTGGAACCATCAATGAAGAAATAATTGTAATCCATAGCTTGTATTTACTTCAATTTCCCCCTCAAAACATCCTCCACAACCTTCGGATCAGCTGATCCTTCACTGGCTCTCATGACCATACCAATAAGGAATTTGATAATAGGATCTTTTCCAGATTTGAATTCTTCTACTTGCGCAGGGTGACTTTTTATTACTTCGTCTACGATATCACCGATCGCCCCCTCATCACTTACCTGACCCCAGCCCTTTTCTTCGAGAAGGTGAGTAGGATCGTGATCTTTGTCAGATCCTGCCATGATGAGAAGGATTTTTTGAGCATTGGTAGAGTTTACACGCTCTGTGTAGATAAGTGCGATAAGTTCTGCAAAGTTTTCTGGACTAAACGCTACGTCTGAAACAGTCTTACCTTTTTCATTCAAAATTCCCACGAGTTTACTCGTAATCCATCCGCCTGCGAGGCGTGCGACTTTTTGTGGGACGTTTTCTGCTTTGTTCTTGGTTTCTGGGAGTGAGTCGAGCCATTCCATGAGTTCGCTCATTACACTTTCGGTAAAGTCAGCGAGACGTTTGTCTTCGGCAATGATTTTTGCGTCAGAATATGAGAGATCAAACTCTTCGCGGAATCGTGCGCGCTTTGCTTGTGGTAGCTCTGGGATACTGATCTTGCCCGCGATTGTTTCTGGATGAAATGGAGGAATATCTGGATCTGGGAAGTAACGATAGTCATCTGCATTTTCTTTTTCACGTTGCATGACGGTTTCTTCTTTTACCGCGTCCCATCCACGTGTTTGCTGGATCCATTCTTCATTCTTTTCTATCATTTCAGTTTGTCGTTTTATTTCATATTCTATGCCACGCTCTACTGCTTTGAACGAGTTTAGGTTTTTGAGCTCTACTTTTGCATTGAGTTTGGTATCGTTGAGAGGTTTTACTACACCGTCGACGATCTCAAAGCTTCCAGCTTCTTGGACAGAAATATTTGCTTCACAACGCATGTGGCCTTTTTCCATGTCAGCGTCACTGACACTGAGGGCGCGCATGAGTGAGCGGAGTTCTTGGCAATATACTTTTGCTTCGGCAGATGATTTGAAATCTGGGTCAGTCACGATCTCTACGAGCGGTACACCGGCGCGATTGAAGTCGACAAGTGTGCTGCCGTCAGTTGCATGAGTGAGCTTTGCTGTATCTTCTTCGAGATGTGCACGCGTGATGCTGATCTTTGCTGTATCGCGAATATTTTCTACATCTCCCATATCGAGATCAATCTCGCCACCCTCTGCTATTGGTTCGTCATATTGTGAAATCTGGTATGCCTTTGGGAGGTCTGGATAAAAGTAGTGTTTGCGATCAAATTTTGATATCTCTCTAATACCACAGCCAAGTGCCTTGCCTATGAGGACGGTCCATTCTATTGCTTGTTTGTTTGGTACAGGAAGTGTTCCTGGGTGACCAAGACAAATCTCACACACATGCTTATTGGCTTCAGTTTCATCAGGATCATTTTTA
>PKTJ01000001.1:0-2788 GCA_002869205.1 Candidatus Parcubacteria bacterium
AAAGCACAAGAAAAAACAACAGAGCCCGAAGATAATGACGGTTCACAAAAACCATTGCGCACAAAAGGTGGTCCACGAGGGCCAGCAAGTCTGTGGGGCGAAAAAAAATGGCAACAAATGGCAGATGCTTTGGGACGTGAAGAAGATCCAAAAGAACCGGAGCAAGAAAAACCAAAAGAAGACATCCCAAAAGAAGATACAGGAGAGCGAGGGTATAAGAAAGATGACGATGACTCACCTCATGGCGTAGAAGACCAAGACTTTGGTGGTATGAGAATGGGGCCGCCAGACGATGATGAAGATGACGAAGATGATTATGGAGATGAAGACGAGAATGAACCAGAGACAGAAGCTCAAGATAATGATCCCTCAACACAAGATCCAGATGAAGACGAAAATGATGAAGAAGACGAAGATGACTCACCCTATGGTATGGGAAACCAAGATTTTGGTGGTATGAACATGGGGATACAGGACGATGAAGATGAAAGTGAAGATGAAAATAGTAACAAAGATGATGGAAAAAATAAAGGAAAAAAACAAGAAAGCGCTCCACCTACTCAAAATACAGATAAAGAAAAACCTGAGGAAAAGACTCCTGAAGAACAAAAGCAAGAAAGTGAACAAGAAAGACAAAACAGTAAACAAACAACAAAATCTGAAAATGCTCTTAACGATTTTGATAAACAAAAAAAGAAAATAACAAAAGAGCTGGGGAAACTAGAAAAAGAAATAGGAAATGATGAAACAAAATTGAAAGCACTAAAAACAATGAGATTACTCCTATTATTCTTAAACATATTTTTAGGAATAATTGCATTCTTGTGCATCATCACTATCATCCTTATATTTGTGGCAGGGTATTTATTTAGTGCAATTGGATATATAAACTATTCACGCGCGATGCTCAAAGTAGCTATCGATGAACTGGAAAAAAAATTGGAGCCAAAAATAAAAAAGCGTGATAAAAAGAAAAAAGAAATGGAAGAAATAAATAAACAAATCAAAAAAGAAAGCAATAGACTGCGCACATTGGTCTATCGAACATTATTAGGCAAAGGTAAAAAATAATAATAATTTTATATAATTAAATTACTTGCTATGGACAAAAGACGTATCATATATATGGTGTTATTTATTCTCGTATGTATCTTATTAGGATTTGCCATATATCGAGTATTTTTTTATAAACCACCCACCATACCAATATCTGGGCCCGGTACAGGACAGTCAGGTGAATTCCCTTCTGTAGGTGAAGGTAAAACTCCTGGACAAATAGCCACGCCGCCAGGCACACTACCTCCAAGTGGAGAAAGACCAACAACACCCGGTGGAATTCCTACAGGTCCGGCAGGTACACCAGATGAAGACACATTGATCCCCACAGGAACCGAACTCGTAAAACGAATTACCGATGTAACTGTTGCCAACCTTTCAGGAGACGCTGATGGTGGTGCCCGATTCTACAATAGTCAGGACGGAAAATTCTACCGTATAAATGCCAATGGTAAGGTAGAACTCATGAACGACAAAGTATTCTTTGGCGTAGACAATGTAACATGGTCACCAGAAAATAATGAATCAATCATAGAGTATCCAGATGGGGCAAACACCTATTTCAATTTCGACACGAACGAACAAGTTACACTGCCAACACATTGGGAAGAATTTACATTTTCAAACGAGGGGCAACAAATCGCAGCAAAAAGTATGGGTCTAGATCCAGAAAACCGATGGATCATCACCAGTGACCCACGAGGTAACAATATCAAACTCATAGAACCAATGGGAGAAAACGCATCAAAAGTAAATGTCGATTGGTCCCCCACAAGACAAGTGGTCGCGCTCTCTGCAACGGGAAAATCACTCGGATCTGACCGACAAGAAATACTTTTGGTAGGACTAAATCACGAAAATTACAAATCACTTACTGTAGAAGGGCGTGGTATGCAGTCACAATGGTCACCAGAAGGATCAAAACTACTTCACAGTGTCTACAATGGACGTAATGACTATAAACCAGAGTTATGGATTGTAGACTCAACGCCTGATACTGTGGGACAAAATAGAAAACCCCTGAGTGTAAACACATGGGCAGACAAATGTACCATGACCAGCGAACGCTTTGTTTACTGTGGTGTTCCTGACACTCTAGAAACAGGAGCGGGGTTTGCCCCACAACTTGCAGACAACACACGCGATGATTTATTTAAAATAGACACCGTAACAGGAATAAAAACAAAAATCGCGCTTGATGACTATTACACTATTGAATCTATCCACACAAGCGAAGATGGTGATATGCTGTACTTCACTGACAAAAACAAAACAGGTGTATTTCAAATTCCTATAAAATAATAGTATGCTTTCATCAAAAAAAATTATATTTGTTTTTCTTCCTGCCCTCGTATTCATCGCGCTCATTTTCTTTATTCGTGTTGTACAATACGAACCACTATTTCCTGATATCGACACCGAAGAACTAACAAAAACTACCGGAGAATTTATTATACCTATTCTCCCTCAAGACCCCGTTCTAGGAGACAGGAAATCCCCTATTACTATAATTGCGTTTGAAGATTTTGCATGCCCCGCATGCCAAGAACAGTCTGCTATACTTGATGGACTATTGAGTAAGCACGAAGGAAAAATAAAAATCATTTGGAAAGGACTCCCTGTCTCACAGTTCCCTTACCCGTCCAAAAATGCACACGTATATGCGTATTGTGCAAATAAACAAGATAAATTTGAGGAATTCAAAAACTATGCATTTACAAACTTTAGCAAT
>PKTJ01000001.1:2806-5700 GCA_002869205.1 Candidatus Parcubacteria bacterium
CATATTGCTGGAGAAATAGAGCTTAACGAGAAAAAACTTACCGAATGTCTTGAGGCTGGCGAGACTGACTTATATATTGAAAATACAAGACAAATCGCACAAATTTTAAATATTCAAGCAGTTCCTACGTTCTTTATGGACAATAGGCAAATTGACCAACCAAATACAGAATATGGTTGGGAAACACTGCTCAATTTATAAGTATGTATAAAACCGCAAAAATCATTTCGATCATCTTTCTTTTTACGTTACTCACAACGCCTCACGTAGTTTTAGCCACAAAGACAATTGGTGACGCGTGCTCAAGTGATACTAACTGTGCGCCACTAGATTGCGAAGATAGTGGACTCGATACATCAAATGATGATTTTTGTGTATGTAGGACAGCCATAGATTGTTCTGCCAAATATGGTGGAGATTCAGGTCAATGGAAATGTATAGACGATGATGATGACGTATTTTATGATCTACATTACTGTGTGAGATTATCTGACAACAAAGCACAGAATCCTCTAGAAGGAAATACCGATCCAAAAGTGCAAGAAGCTATAAAAAAATATGGTTCACCAGGAGTACTTGATGCAATTACTGATGCAGAAGGGTCTGTTCAAGTATTTCACAATGAGATATCTCAAATAATGAAAACACCTCAACCAAAGATTACTATTCCTGGTCTCAATTTTTCTGAGATAGATGTAGAACAGATGATTACAAAAGATGCCCGAGGAGATACGTGGCTTAACATTCCTTTTCTTGGTGAATATCTAAGTATTGTGTATCGATATTCAGTAATTGCTATTAGCGTACTAGCCATCATAGCGATTATTGATGCGGGAATTGTTTGGACCATGCGTGGAAGTAACCCCGAAGGCAGACAAAGCGCACAAAAAAAACTCGTCTTGGCATTCACCGGTCTCATT
Organism: Candidatus Parcubacteria bacterium; assembly: GCA_002869205.1. GTDB lineage: Bacteria > Patescibacteriota > Patescibacteriia > Magasanikbacterales > UBA922 > BM521. The sequence continues at coordinate 3,727 of PKTJ01000001.1, forward strand.
ATTGCTTCTATATCTTACGCGCTTCTCTACACCATAAATCCTGACCTCGTAAACTTCAGGAGTCTTAAAGTATTATATGTAAAAGAAGAAGGTATTATTCATGACCTCTCTGAAGATTCCGAAACCTATGATGACATAAAGCCACCACCTTGTCGGGGACCAAACAATCCTTCAATATTTGCGGGGTTTGGTGTAGACAAAACCGGGCCTATGGATACATACGCCTGCGGCACAAGATCAATGGATAAAATACGTTTTCTTGTAATACATGAAGGTGCATCAGGAGATACGGCAGCAGTTCTCATGAAACGACACCTTTCCACACACTATATTATCCAACGAGATGGCAGTGTCCATCAGACAGCAGGACTTGAAAAACGTGCTCGTCATGCCGGTGCAATTAATGCAGAATCTGTTGGTGTTGATTTACAAGTCGCTTCAAATTGTAGTGCGAAATACGCCTGTACAAAAGATCCGTCCTGTTTAGCAAACTGTGTTTATACACCAGCCCAATACGAATCTCTCAGCAAGTTAATAGACTTTTTATCAGCTAGAACATCGATTAGTAGAAGTGACGCACGTATCATAGGTCATTGTCAGGTATCAGGCACAACACATGGAGACCCACGAAATCTTGACTGGAAATTACTCGGATTTGATCCGTGTAAACATAGAAAAGATTGTGGCAAAAGTGGAGCAAAAGCATGTATCAAGGCCTGGGGCAAAGGAAATGCCTATGTAGGAGAAGTGGTAGATGATAGTTCAAATCCGGTAGGATGCTGTGTTATTGACGAAGAAGGTGTAGCAATGAGAACTCCTCAAAAAAGAAAAGATTGTGAAGCCATGAGTAACTTTGTAGATTTCGAAAGCGTTTCATGTCCTCTAGGAACAGCTGAGGATGTAGAATCAAGTGACGCGACACCTTCACTACCTACATTTGGTGCCTCTTAAGAAAAATAAAAACACCATGACCAAAAATAACTCTACAATTTTTACCTGTTCACACTGCGATGCCCAATTTACCAAATGGGCAGGTCGTTGTTTGGAGTGCGGAAAATGGGGAACGATTACAGAGGAGAAAGAAAAAAGGAGAAAAGAGAAAGGTGGCGGATCAAAACACTTACCGACAAAAACCCAAACTCTCAAGAATATTGAAGGAAAAAATACAAAACGAACTACATCTAATATTTTTGAACTCGACCGTGTTCTCGGTGGTGGCATTGTCACAGGAAGTCTTATTCTACTCGGTGGTGAACCAGGTATTGGTAAGTCAACTTTGGCACTTCAGCTTGCCGCTTCTGTCTCCCCCACCCTCTACATCTCTGGAGAAGAATCTGTGGAACAAATAAAACTACGTGCCGACCGATTACAAATCAAAAGTGATAATCTACAACTCGCAAACGAAACACAGGTAGAATCAATTTGTGCTACCATAAAGGATGTAAAGACGCGATTTACCGCGTCTCAAAATCAGACACCTCTCGCCATAATTGACTCAATCCAAACCATTTATTCAGACGATGTGCCAGGCGAATCAGGAAATGTAAACCAGGTTAAGGCGTGCACAACAAAATTACTCGAATGTGCCAAGTCAACTGGCACCGCAATAGTCATCATAGGACATGTCACAAAAGATGGGACAGTTGCCGGACCGCGCACACTAGAACATCTCGTTGACACTGTCCTTTATCTCGAAGGTGATCGATATCACCAACACAGAATCTTACGGACCGTAAAAAACCGTTTTGGCCCAACAGATGAAGTAGGGATATTTGAAATGATAGAATCTGGCCTCAAAGCAATTGAAAACCCGAGTGCAAGCTTTCTCGAAGAACGCGGGGAAAACATGCCAGGATCAGTTGTAACGTGCCTTATGGAGGGTACACGCCCACTCCTCGTAGAGATTCAGGCACTCGTAAACAAAACGTCGTTTGGTTATCCGGTGAGAAAAGCAAGTGGCTTTGACCTAAACAG
>PKTJ01000048.1 GCA_002869205.1 Candidatus Parcubacteria bacterium
AGAATTTGTAAAACGCGCACTCGAGATTGCGGCAAGCGGTGCCCATAACATTTTATTATCTGGTCCACCAGGATCAGGAAAAACACTACTCGCTAGAACGCTCCCCTCAATACTCCCAAAAATGACAACCGAGGAAGCAATTGAGGTGACGAAGATATATTCAGTCGCCGGGCTACTACCACCAAAAAGACCTCTCATAACAGAGCGATCATTTCGTGCACCTCATCATAGTGCATCTGGAGTAGCACTTGTTGGTGGAGGTAAGTTTCCACGACCCGGTGAAATATCTCTCGCACATAGAGGAGTATTATTCCTTGATGAACTACCTGAATTCCCTCGAACAGTGTTAGAAAACCTCAGACAACCTCTAGAAGATGGTATCGTCACTATATCACGCGCACAAGGCACTATAAGCTTCCCTGCGAGCTTCACACTCGTCGCAAGTCAAAACCCCTGCCCATGTGGCTATGCGAGTGATCCAGAGAAACCATGTTCGTGTAGTTCCCTGCAGATTGACCGGTATCAGAAAAAAATTAGCGGCCCCCTACTTGATCGTATTGACCTTCATATAGAAGTGCCTCGTGTAGAATTTGAAAAACTTTCACAAACCGAACTTTCAGAAAGTTCAAAAGAAATTCGTGCACGCGTTGAAGCAGCACGAGAGCGACAGACAAAAAGACTCAAAGACACGCCGTACTCATCAAACAGCGAAATGAAAAATAAAGATATAAAAAAATATTGTAAACTTAATAACGAATCAGTTGATCTACTACGTCAAGCAGTCACCCAGATGCATTTATCTGCACGTGGTTATCACAGAATCTTAAAGCTTGCGCGCACGATCGCAGACCTCGAAGGAGTAGATGACATTCAAACACAACACGTAGCAGAAGCACTACAATATAGGTCGAAAAATGAATAATAAATTTGTAAAGACGCGATTTATCGCGTCTTTTTATTTTACACAAAAAAAAACGAACCTCTCAGTTCGTTTTAATATTTTTCAAATTTCTAACGTCGGATGTAAGCCAATGGATTTTGTCGCACGCCATTTACACGAATTTCAAAGTGAAGGTGAGGACCCGTAGAATTTCCCGTATTACCCATCGCCATGATAGTTTGTCCTTGATTTACATAGTCTCCTGGAGATACATACAACTGAGAAGCATGAGCGTACAGAGACTGAATACCACTACCATGATCAATGTGCACATAACAACCAAATCCCCAGTTCCACCCACACTGAGCCTTGAGCACAGTACCAGCTTTGGTCGCATAGATAGGACTTCCTGTAGGCCCTGCCAAATCAAGGCCGCCGTGTCGCCATCCGTAATACTGAGAAATATAGGTAACGGTAGTTGGCCACAAATAACCAGACCCTGCTGGTGCCGACACCGAAGGAGCTGGCGCAACAATCTTCTTGAACGAAGATGGTTTCGGAGCGGTATAGCGTGGAGCAGTATACACCGGCTGTGGCTTTTCACCACCAGGAATCAACAGTGTCTCGCCCACCACGATATCAGCCCCGTCTTTTTGTAATTTATTGTATTCAATAATATCTGACATGTCAGCGTCGTACTTACGCGCAATCTTCGATACCGTATCACCACTTGCGACAGTATATGCCAATCCATCAACAGGTAAAATTTCTAGTTCTTGTCCCGGACGAATATATGAACGCGCAGACAAATCATTTGCCCACAAAATAGTACTCACACTAATACCAAATTTTTCTGCAATCACACCAATAACATCGCCTGACTGAACCGTGTATGTAAGTGTGTTTGTTCTGCCTGTTTTAGCAGGACCAGAACCTTCTGAAAATTTACTTACGTCTACACCTGGCATAATGATAGGTTTGGTAAGGGCAGAACCCCCGACAGAAACTGCCGAAAGATCTTGAGGTCCTTTTATAACATTTTCATTACTCGATGAAGAGTCCACCACAAGAGATCCTTGTTTCCAGGATTCTTGAGCAGTGGTATCTATATTATTTTCCACCAAGGTAATCTCATCCAAATCATATTCTTGGGCTCCTGGTCCGACAATTTTGTATAATAAAGAATCACGTCCAGCAACATCATTATAGCCTATGGTATATAATTTACTGTGCGGCAACATGATAGAAAAAACAATAGCAAATAAAATAATTTGTAACATACCACGACGACCAAAGAACTCAAGTTTGCTTTCTTTTTTTGCAAACGAGAAACGCTTCAAATATTTCTTGGTGTAAAAAATCATTTTGTATAACAAAAATCCCAAAGAATCTTTGTACACATTGTTTAACCTCAGAACACCTTTCCATACGATACGAAGTACAAAAAAAATACCACGTTTGGCATTTACGAGTCCACGTAATATATAGAGGAGTATTTTGTACCAATTTACTTTCATAGGTAGACTGTACTATACTAAAAATAATGATAAAAATCAATCGTAGTGCACTTGAAAAAAAATCAGATATGTGATAGTATTTGATGCGATACGGTACGGTAGCCAAGTGGTAAGGCAGGGGTCTGCAAAACCTCTATTCGTGGGTTCGATTCCCGCCCGTACCTCAAATAAAAACCCGCCAATATGGCGGGTTTTGAGTTTTTTCTTTAACCCATTATTTGTAGTACACTTCCATTTTTACACGTTGTACACCAAAATTTACTGCGAGATGACGTTCTGGCATCCAGAAATCACCACGTGCCCAACCATATCGAGCATTCATACGATCACGAACAGTAAAGATCTTGTCTCCATACAAATCAGGAAAACGCACTTTTGTACCCAAAGGCAAAAAGTTGGCAGCAATAGTATCCTGAGCACCCTCTTCTTCATAGTGCTCACACAAATTGTATGTCCAATCAGCTGGAATACATGGTGTACTGTCAGTTTGAGCAGCCTCACTAGAATATGCCGTCATCGTAGTCCAAATCACTTTTCTTGGCTCTACATCGCCAATTTCTGGAAAAGATGGGGTATTTTCAGCATTTACTGAATTTTGTAAGGTAAAAAATTTGGTCAACTGAGCGAATTCAAAGGTTTTTGCGTCTACAACCTGTGGCATAAAACCAGCTACCACAAATGACCATACCAATACCATAACAATAGAGAATGCACTGACCTGTCTATGTAGTCTTTTTGTGAAGGGTAAAAACATATTTTGGCTTAAATTAGCTAAATTATGTGACCTATCCAATTAAAAAAGATACTCTAAGGTACCTCGTTTCACTGGTGCAATACTATATCACAAAATGGCAATTTTGTCAATATTTTGATACAATAAATAACGACCTAGCTCATCTCATATATGCCTGATTTTTTTCACAAAAAATGGGATTATTCTGAGACTTATTCCTAAATTAGGTCGCTTTCTCTCTATGTCCCCAATACAAAAAAGGTCATATGGCTATATTGCCAACAAAAATAGTAAAAAAGCCAAACCACCGAGACGAAAAAAACGATCTTCACGAAAAATATTCAAGAAATTGTTTAGAAAGACACGGAATAGTATAAAAAGACGCAATCTCAAAAAACCCATACTACTTACCGGACTTACCTTGATGGTACTCGGTTTTTTGTTTGCGACTATTCTCGTGGCTTGGGCTAGCAAAGACTTGCATGACCCAGACCGTCTCACTGACAGAGAGGTAGCACAAAGCACCAAAATCTATGATCGCACCGGCGAACACCTGCTCTATGAAATCTTTGCAGATGAACGACGCACTATAGTAGAACTCGATGACGTGCCTCAGCATGTGATAGACGGAGTCATTGCAACAGAAGACACAGCGTTTTATGAACACAAAGGCATACGCCCACTTTCGATTATACGTTCAATACTTGTAGGTGCATTCACCAAAAAACGAATTGGAAGTGGTGCGTCAACACTCACACAGCAGTTGGTAAAAAATGCAATCTTAAGTACTGAAAGATCAGATAGTAGAAAAATAAAAGAAATTATTCTCACCATACGACTGGAACAAAAATATTCAAAAGACCAGATTCTCAAAATTTATTTTAATGAAATACCATACGGTTCTACCAATTATGGAATTGAATCAGCCGCACAAAGTTACTTCAACAAACGTGTGAATGAACTCTCACTGGCAGAAAGTGCAACACTCGCAGGTATTCCAAAAGCTCCTTCTTATTATCTCAACAACCCTGACGCACTCAAGGAACGACGCGACTTTGTGTTACGACGTATGTATGATGAGGGTTTTATTACTGAGGATGAAAAAACTACTGCACAAGCAGAACCACTGGAAATACAACAAACGTTTCATGACATCCAGGCCCCACACTTTGTATTATATGTAAAAGAACAACTCGTACAAACATATGGAGAAGCACTTGTCGAAACAGGAGGTCTCAAAGTAGTCACAACTCTTGACTGGGACAAGCAAGAAATTGCTGAACGTGTTGTGGGGGAAGATTCTGAAGAAGCTCTCATAGCCGCAGAAGCGGACAATACATCCTTACTAGCTATGGACCCTACCACAGGCCAAATACTTAGTATGGTTGGTTCACGTGATTTTTTCAACGATGATATTGCGGGTAAATTCAATGTAGCTACACTAGGAAAACGTCAGCCAGGATCTTCATTTAAGCCTATCATTTACGCTGCGAGTTTTGAAAAAGGATATACACCAGACACGATTCTCTACGACACACTGACAAATTTTGCCGTAACAGGTAAACCATACATCCCAAAAAACTATGACCTCACGGAACACGGACCGCTTACCATGCGCCAAGCACTCCAAGGGTCGCTAAATATTCCTGCAGTAAAAGCATTATATCTAGTGGGTGATGAGGATGCTATCGGTTTTGCAAAACGCCTCGGCTACTCTACATTTGAAGATGAGAATGACTTTGGTCTTACACTTGTGCTTGGTGGTGGAGAAGTAAAACTCATTGACCATGTCGCAGCATTTGGTGTTTTTGCCAACAACGGTGTTAAGCATGATCCAGTAAGTATTCTCAGAGTAGAAGACGCGACAGGTAAAATTTTGGAAGAATGGAAAAAACAAAAAGGAGAACGTGTGCTTGAGTCGGAAATCACAGACACCATTTCAAACGTGCTCAGTGATGATGAGGCTCGTTCATATATGTTTGGTGCGGGCGGTATACTCACCCTACCAGGACGACCAGTGGCCGCCAAAACAGGAACAACAAATAATTATGTTGATGCTTGGACAGTTGGGTATACCCCAAGTTTGGTCGCGGGCGTATGGGCAGGTAACACAGACAACACACCAATGAAACGAGGATATGGCGGTAGTAAGGTCGCTGCGCCTATGTGGAATAGTTTTATGAAGCAAGCGCTTGAAGGAACCTCGGTCGAATCATTTCCAGAAGCGCCAGAAAACGACGCAGAAAAAGCAGTTCTCAAAGGATCTTCGGGTGGAGGTGTCACACTTATGGTAGACAAAGTAACAGGAAAGATTGCCACAAGCTCCACTCCAGAAAAATATATTGAAGAACAGACATTTATCCAACCACACTCGATCTTACATTATCTCAAAAAAGATGATCCACGTGGTGACCCACCAAAACACCCTGAGGACGATCTCCAATATGCTGTATGGGAACAAGGAATTAAAGAATGGATTGAAAGAAAAAAAGAAGAAGACCCTGAGTGGAACATGAGCTTTGACGAACCACCGACCGAATATGACGACATACACTCACTCGAACTCATTCCGAGCTTGGAAATTGTATACCCATACGAAGGACAAATCCTTACTTCTCGACAAATAGACACCGACATTCGTGTTACTGCACCTCGAGGTGTTTCAAAAGTAACATACAGACTTAATGGTAAATATATAGATGTCGTACACAACCATCCATTCAACCTAAATCACTTTGCGGACAATATTGACCCAGGTGAACATACACTCACCATTGTAGTAGAAGACGACGTCGGCAACCGACTAGAAGAAGAAGTAAAGTTCCTTCTTGATGCCAACCCTATCCCTGCTGGCGTATCATTTGGTGCAAACTATGAAAATCTATCTTCTGATGATTTTCCTCTGAGCATCACACTCAACCATCACAAACTAAATGAAATAGAAGAAGTAAAATTGTATTATCAAAAAGATGGTGGTGAGTCTGAGTTTATCGCTGGAACTGATGACTTCTCAAATCTTTTTAACAATCAAATTATTCTTGATTGGTTTAATTACCCTGGCTCAGGAGACTACACACTTATTGCACAAACGATTGTGCTTGGTGGTGACGTGAAAGAAAGCGAGAGGATAAACATGACAATAAAATAAAAAGGTAAATAAAAAAACACCGTGTAAATACCATACGGTGTTTTTTTATATTTCTTATTTACTTGCCAAAAGCACGACCCCCAACAGCACAAACACGAGACCAAGCGCATGGACGAAACTAAACGATTCCATCTCTTTGAGAAATAGCAAACCAAGTAACACACCGAAAACAATCGATCCTCCGATGATTACTGGCAAGCCTATCGATATAGACAAACCTTTTGAAAAAACAAAAAAAGAAAGTACCTCTGCCAAACCAACAAACACGCCCGCAGCAACCGCATACCAGACACCGCGTGTTGTTATGAGACCATCGGAAAAACTCACTGATTTAGAAACAGCAAGTAGCGCAAGACCAAACAAAAATGCAACACCCTGCATTACCACAGCCCCCACCACCTGATCAATATGCCCAGAAGAAACCTTTATAAAAAAATTGTAAGCACCGTAACAAAATGCAGTAAATAGTGCTAAAAATATCCAACTCATATGATTGTGGTTAATCTTCTTTATAAATAAACTCAGGACGACTTGGTAAATCCACCGCCTTCAGAGGAATCTTCACCCAAACACTTTGGGCTTCTTTCTTTTCATTCAAAACGATCACCTCGATTTGATAGCCAGCATCTGCCGAAACATGACTAAACATGGGATTTGTCCCAGCCGAAGAAAGAGGTTCTGTATCCTGATCCCCTGAATCTATAAAAATAAAATCTTTGACTCCATAAACCTCAATCCCTTTACTATCAAACAACTCTTTGATGGAGGTTTTGATTTCATTTTCTTTGTTCTTACCGTTCTTTCTAAGGATGTCAGAAAAGTCCTTATTGTATTCTATAGCATCACACACTTGCCAAATTATTTTTTGACGATCAATTCGTTCCTCTTCTTCTCTGGTTACATGAGTCTCTCCAGAAAAAGACTCTCGTATTAGCCCTGACAGTTCGCTCTTGCCCGCACCGCCGTAAAACTCACGCTCCCATTTTTTAAATTCTTCAGAGTGTTCTACGACCGTTTTCATGTCAACCAAAAATCCTCGAACATCATGAGAAGTGTTAAACCTCTGTACTGCATTATATACCATGAAATCAAATTGACTAAACAAACTTTCATCATCAATCTGAGGCACCATGGAAACCACAGAGTAATTATCAATGTCATCACGCTGACCGAACTTCGCATGCTGAGACAGGTCTTTTTTCGACAGACGGGCGATGAGTTCAGCTACAGACAAATATGATAATGGTTGAAATCTACGTTCTCCGGTCTCTTCTTTTTCATTATATAAATAATCTTGAAAAGACCCTGCCGAAACCACAGACGGTTCATATTTTATACTTATTTCAAAACCAACCTCTCTTGAGAACTCGTCCATGTCTTCAGCCATTTGTTCTGCCAAATCTACAGATTCCTGTTCGGTTATATATATGGGTTTAATAATATTATATACAGAAAGCTCGAGCCTCTGTTTTTCTTCTTCGCTGAGCTCCGACAGTAACAATGACACCCGTTCTTTAAAATACTTAAAGCCATATCCTTTTTTATGGATAACAGAACCAACAAACTCATCCGTGGTTTCCAAACCAAAATAAATATTCAATTTTTGGTCTCCACGCAGATTATCCATCAACCTTCTCACACGTTCTGCATTACAAAATTCTGGACGAGTCTCAACCGCCACACGATGAATTGAGGCTTCTTGACCAAGTCGTTGCATCATTTTATTTTGGACATCTTCAGGCACCTCGTTTGGATTTAAAAAAGACCCATCAGGAAGGATCTCAAAAACCGTTCTTCTGTTACCAAGACTTTTTGTTTGATTAAGAGCATCATCAAGTGACGCAAGTTGTTGTTCTGGAGTTATATCACCAGCCAGCCTATTTTTTTCTGACAACATACAGAAACGACACCCGTCTTTATTCTGGTCTTTATAAGAACACATCTTTTTCCAAAAAGCAAAACTTACGCGATTTCCTTCAACCCCCACCACCACCTTACCATCCTGCTCGGTAATTGTATGGTCAATCTCTAATCCTTTTAATTCGTCTATTTTTTGGGTAGCATCTACTACACTATCATATTCCAAATGTACTGCCGGTGTTGTTGCTGGTGTAGCCCACTGCGCCTCTGCAGGGTTTATAGCACGCTCAACACCCTCACTCTCATTTTCTCTCTCAATCTTGTCTTGCCACTCTTTTGCTTTATCCACATCTTCCAAAAGAGCTCTCACTATTTCAAGCTGTCTTTCGTGAGATAGTTTTGTATTAAGTTTTTCCCCCGTGATGATACGGTCTTCAAGTTGTTGATAGCTTTGTCTCAAAAAATCCACATCCCCACCAGAAAAAATAGCAAAAATCTGTTCATCATCAACATCGGTATGTTTGCCTCCAAACCCCCTCAGAGATTCTGATATTTCTCGTGATGGCCGATTTTCTTGTCCCATATTTTTGATATTAAACTACTATAAAAAATAGCACACCGAATACATTAAATCAAGAAAAAAACGCCGGTTATCAGCGTTTTTTTGTTTTTTATTTATAACCTACTGTCGTATAGGCATCACAATATACAAATAGTTTTCCTGTCCTTTTGGTTTGAACAAACACGGTGCGTCCGCACTATTCACACTAAATTCAATCTCATCTGTGTCCATATGACCCAAACCATCAAGCACATAGCGATGATTGAGAAGAATTGAATTTTCTTCTCCCTCAACACGCGCTTCTATTTCTGAGCTGTGTTCACCTGCTTGAGTACTAGACGACGACACACCGATGGTGTTTTGTGAAGCATTGAGATCAAAACTTACCGCGTTCACTCCTGTGGTTGTAAACAAACTTGCGGCCTTAATCTTATTCACCATCACATCAGCCGGAAAACTGGCGTTTGTTTTAAACTCACCAGGAATAATTTGCGTATAATCTGGATATTTACCATCAATCAGACGGCTTGTCATCTCAAAATTATCATATCGAACTGCAATCTGGTTGTCGCCAATCCACAAACGAACTTGATCTTCTCCATCATGGTTTTTTCCAAGCTGTAGTAAACGACCCATCTCATAGGCAACGCGTGCAGGTATAATAGCATTTATATCTTTGTCTTGACCCTGCTTGAGAGGAACACGTGTTTCGGCCAGTCGGTACGAATCAGTTGCTGCCATAACCAAACCTTCGTAACGTTCTCCCAAAAAACTAAGGTACATACCAGAAAGTTCTGGGCGAATTTCGTTTTTTGCAACAGCAATAACTGTTTTTGCAATACCGTTGCGCAAATCCTCCACCCCAAGCGTGTATGCATGAGATTCTTCCACCTCTGGTATTACAGGATATTCGTCTGCTGGAGCACCTTTAATTTTTGTACTAGAACTTCCACACGTAACCACAAGCTCGTTTTCTTCCAACTCGAGTTCAACTTGTTCATTTCTAAGCAGGTGTACGTAATCTGACAATGTTTTTGCTGGAACAGTAAATGACCCTTGTTTTTCCACCTTTGCGCGCAGATGTGCTTTGACTGCCACTTCTAAATTTGTTGCACTTACCTCAACCCCAGACTCGTTTACCTTGAGAAGTACGTTCATGAGAATGGGTAGATTGTTGTGCTTGCTTGCAAGAGAGCTTACCAGGTCAAGGGTGTATTCAAGATTTTCCCTTGTACATGTGAATTTCATATACGTCGTTTTAAGAATGTTTGGTGGATAAGTTTCTCCTTGTTAGTTTAATGTTCTATATATTTTTTTAAATAGTTGACAGTAATAGGGGGTGTGGACTGTGTGGATAGGTCTTTTTTTTATGTAGTTTTAGGTATGTTTTTCTTATGTCTGTTGTTGGTAATGTGTTGTGTTGGTTTTGGATGAATTGTGTGTAACTTTTTGTTTGTGTGTTGCCTGTGTATTAGTTTTGAATCGTTCAGTGTTTGTGAACAGGGTTTGTGTCTATGTTATACACTGTTTGCGTACAGTCGTTGTTTAATAAGTTCTATATCTTGTTTTAATTTTAGATCATCTTCTAGTCCGGTCGATATTTTTGTGTGTGCGTGCATTGCTGTGGTGTGGTCTCTTCCTCCGAGTTCATCTCCGATGCTTGGGTAAGATAGTTTTAGTTCTTCGCGCATGAGGTACATGATAATTTGTCTGGGAAACGCAAGTCGTTTTTCTCTGCTCTTACCAAGTACGTCATCAATCTGTATGTCGAAGTATCGGGCGACCTCCTGGATCATTTCTCGAGGTGTGAGTGATCGTCGCATGCTTTGTTCTTCGAAACTGGTGAGGAGTTGTTTGACCGACTCTCTTGTTGGTTTAACATTTTTGAGTTCATGGAAGGCGATCATTTTGTTGAGTGCTCCTTCGAGTTCGCGAATGTTACTTTGTACACTTGTTGCAATGAGTTGTATGAATTCTTTTTCAATAGCAAAGTTTTTTTCTTGGGCCTTTTGTTCGAGTATTGCCATGCGTGTTTCCAGGTCAGGTGCTCCGATATCTGCAATCATTCCCCACTCGAATCTACTGCGCAAACGATCTTCTAGGGCTGGTATTGCTTTTGGTGGTCGATCACTTGTCATGACCACTTGTTTGCCTTGTTGGTGAAGTTCGTTGAATGTGTGAAAGAATTCTTCTTGTGTCTGTTCTTTGCCGCCAATAAACTGGATATCATCAATGAGAAGTAAATCAACATTTCTATATCTATCTTTGAATTCTTTTGCGCGACCTTCTTTTACTGACGAAACAAATTCGTTCGTGAACTTTTCTGAAGATACGTAGAGAATTTTGGTTTGCGGATTGGTCTCAAGCATGGTGTGACCAATCGCTTGTATCAAATGTGTTTTGCCCAAACCAACTCCGCCGTATATAAAAAGAGGATTATATGCATCCCCTGGACGCTCAGCCACTGCTTGGGCTGCAGCATGAGCGAGCTCATTTCCCTTTCCAACAATAAAAGAGTCAAAAACATATTTGGAGTTTAAACCAAACTGTTGTACAAGAGAATTTTTTCGTTGCGGAGTGTAGAGTGGTGTTGTAACACTTGAAATTTGAGGTTCTTGTGTTGTGGTACATTCTTGTTCTTCAATGTTTTTTACATTATCAACGGTGTATTCAATTTTTCTAATTGGTTTTCCTGTCACACGTTCAAGAATTTGTACAATTTTTGAGTGGTATTTTTTTTCAAGCCAACTTTTGGTGAATGCGTTTGGAACACATACAACAACATGACCACCTTCATATTTGGCAACGCCAGTACTTTTGAACCATGTGGTGAAGTTTGCCTTCGATAACGATAGTTCGAATTCTGCAAGCACTGCCTGCCAAATTTCATGATTGGTCATAAGTCGTTTTCTAAAGGTTGTTGTTAATAATACACAAATCACGAATCATAGATCACGACATACTTTTTATGGGTTCGTATTCCGTGACTTGTGGTTTGTGGTGTGAGTTAATTCATTTTATCATATATACATCATCTAGAAAATGGTCTAAAATAAGCCAAAAGTGTATAGGATGGGGAAAAACTGTGGACGGTGGGGATAACCATTACATCACAAGATGGTGCAATATTGGGTCTTGACATTTTTTGTCTTATCTTGTATAATGCTCCCGCTAGTAAATCAATTGAATTTTATATGCCAAAACGAACATATCAACCAAAGAAACGAAAACGTGCCAAATTTCATGGTTTTCGTGAACGCATGAAGACAAAAGACGGTCGTAACGTACTTAAGCGTCGTCGTCTCAAAGCACGAAAGAAACTTACCGTAAGTAGCGAACGTAGTGGAAAACGCATGCGCAAGACTCGATAAATTTCGCTAAAATAAGTAAAAAACCTCGTGCTAAGCGAGGTTTTGTGATATAATTTGAATAAGATTCGGATATACAGATAATCCAGATTTACAGATTTCATATCCGGAAATCAGTATATAAAAGCTTATGTTACTTCAAAAACACCGACTGAGACGTATGAAAGATTGGAAAATCCTCTTTGATGAGGGTCGTTTTGTTGGTGGTGATTTTATAACGCTCAAGGTTTGGAAGATAGACCCAGAAAAGTATCCTCGTCGGAAGTATTCAGTAGATGATCTCATGATTGGATTTGCTGTGGGTACCAAGATTCACAAGAGTGCGGTAAAGAGAAATCGTATAAAACGTCAAATAAGGGAGGTTGTGCGACTACTTCTCAAAGAAAATAAGATACATAACGGCTATATGGTGGGTGTTCTTGCAAAACCATCTATTCTGGAGAAGAGTTATGAAGAAATCGAACAAGAGGTGGTCGGTTTATTTAATAAAACTAAATTGTTAATGTAAATATTTTGCTTGTTTTAGCCAAATAATTATTATTAATAACTTCAAGTTAGTTTTTAAATAACACCAGAACTTTGTTTTTTGGGAGTCCGATATGTTTTTGTCAGTTTTTGTAAAAAATATTTTGGTGAGACAAAAGTAAATTATATATTAATTACTAATGTAATTTTTTCGCTCTATGAAGCGAATTTTAAAAAAAGTTTTATATTTACCCCGCATTCCGGTGCTTCTTTTGATAAAACTGTACCAAAAGACGCTTTCTCCTGATCATGGCTGGTTTAAAGCACGATTTCCTTATGGGTATTGTCGATTTCATCCCACATGCAGTGTGTATGGGTATGAGGTAATAAAGAAAAAAGGACTCCTTGTGGGAGTTCCTAAGGCTTTGTGGCGTATCGTACGGTGCAATCCATGGAGTAAGGGTGGAGAAGATCTACCATAATTTTCAATTTGAATTTTACAATTTTTAAACAATTTTAAATTTATTAATTTATAATTATAAATTGTTTTCAAATTTCGAATTAAAAATTTTAAATTTCAATCACTTTATTCTTACTCGTCAGACCTCTGACGATTTTTATTTTGCTTTTAGATACACCAAAATGCTTTGCAAGTAGTTCAATAAGCTTTTTATTCGCTTCTCCATCAACTGGTGGCGCAGTCAGTTTTACTTTTAGTGTCCTGTCAGCCATCTCACCGACGATTTCATTTTTAGATGAGCGCGGAAGGACACGTATGTTTATTTTTTTCATAGAGTTTTATTATAACAAAAAAGACGAGCATGTGCTCGTCTTTTATTTTTATATCCAGATAAATATATCTGTGACCACATCTATGAAGTTCTTTTTAAACCATTTATACGTTGTGCTATAGTTTGCTGCCACATTTTCGAAGTATGATTTTTTGCCAGAGAAGCTGACGATCAATATTATGGGTGTAGCAAATGCTAGTGTGATAAACAGTGGAATCAGTATTACTGCTAAAATGATTATGAGAATTAATCCTATTGTTTTTAGCATACTATTTATTTTTCCTTGTCCGCCGTAGCTTCAGCGGAGGTGGATTTCTCTTCATGACTGTGATCATCACACTTGTGAGCACCGCCTTCAAGTACTGTGTCCTTGAGGAATGCAACAACTTTTTTGTTGAGCAGCATGTTGCGGATAGAATCTTTTACTTCTGGCTTCTTGATGTTTTCTTTGTATTCAGGCATGTCTTTGTATGTTTCTTCCATCATAGCAATCTCAGCTTCGAGTTCACCGTCTGTGATATCCAGGTTGTTTTTCTCGGCAACTTGGCGAGAGAGGAGAGCAGCCTTGGCACGTTTGGTTGCACGTTCTTTGAAGTCTTCAAACAACTCTTCTTCTTTTTTCTTGATATCAGCTAAGTATTGTTCAATACTTACGCCATTTTTTTCCAAGTCTTGCTTGAGTTCGTAGAACATCTTTTGTCTCTCAGCATTGATGAGAACTTCTGGAATTTCATCAAACTCTGATTTTTCAATGAGTGTGTCAAAGATTTCGATCTCAGCTTTTTCATCAGCCTTGTGTTCTGCTTCGTGAGTAAGGTTTTGTTTCAAAAGTTCACGAAGTTTTTCCACACTATCTTGTCCGAGTGTTTTTGCAAACGCTTCATCAATTTCTGGGAATGTGCGAACAAACACTTCTTTTACTTTGATTTTAAATACACCTTTATTTCCCGCGAGCTGTTTGTTGTAATAGTCTTTTGGAAAAGGAATTTCAAATTCTTTTTCATCATCTTTTTTTAGACCGATAAGTTCGTCGTTAAATCCAGGGATGTGCTGACTTTCAGATAAATAGACAGCATAGTCTTTTGCTTGACCACCTTCAATAGGTACTCCATCAAGAAAGAGATCCATATCAATAACAATCTTGTCTTCTTTTAGGGCTTTGTCTTCTTTGATTTCTTCTTTGGCTTGCATCTTTGTAAGATTTTCTAGTACTTCATCTACTTCTTTTTCACCAATGTCTTTTACATTTCTTTTGATTTTAATACCTGAGAGGTCTGCAAGTGTTACCTTTGGTAAGAGAGCTACTTTTGCTTTATAGACAATATCATTGCCTGGAGCTGACTTTTCAATAGCGATTTCTGGCATGCCGATAGTCTCAATACCTTCTTTTTTTACTGCGTCGTAGAAGCTTTCCTGAATAATGTGTTGAAGCGCTTCCTCCATAATCTTCATCTCACCCATTTCTTTTTTTACCAAATCATAAGGAGCTTTTCCTTTTCGAAATCCTTTGATTGCAACACGCTCAGAAATGCTTGATGCAGCATTTTTCATGTGTTTTTCATAGTCACTTGGTGTGACCGTGATTGTAAGCTCAACTTGTGATTTGTCGAGAGTTTGAGTCTTGTGGTCCATATGTTTAGGTAAAAGTTAAAAAATTTATAATATACATAAGTTTTGCCGGTCTAATATAGAGGATTTTATGAGAAATGTCAATGGTTGACGGTGTGGTGTTTTTGGCGTAGAATCGAGACATTGACCTTCGTATTGTGGAGAGGGAGATGTGCCAGACGGGACCAAGACTTGCAGTTGTGCCCGAGCCGCGTCACTGCAAAGATTGTGGTGTCCCTTTTGACCAAGCCAAAGAGGCGTGCGCCGTGTGTCCAGATCGTGAATGGAACGACGAGCGTGCGCTCGAAGAGTGGCCCATTCTCAAGAAGGGGGCTGAAGGTAAGGAGGTGAAGTGACCGACGTCATTTGTGGCGTATTGCTTTTCTTTGCTCTCATTGTCGTGATTCCGGTGTGCTTTCACGGGCTGAGGCAGAGTTCCAAAGATGAACATTGAGGGGCGCGTGGAGGACGTCCCTGAGAAGTACTTGCGCTTGTATAGGCGTTTTTTTTGTACATAAAAACCACCTCTAGACTCCTTTCCTAGTCCTAAATATTTTAGGACTAGGAACGGCACAGGTGGTTTTTGCGGCCGTGTTAGAAATAATAAGCGATGAGATCGCTTATAGAGACAACACTGATGGGAACCCAGTACATGATCTCCCACACCCAGTATGGCCACACCCTTGTTCTGGTGTCATAGCCATCGATCCTCCCGCGTTTTACAAACCATTCTCTAAGAGCGTGGCTAAACGTGAGTGAGATCAGCATACCGACCCAAAAACATGCGCCCAAAGCCATAATCCATGTAGTGGTTCGGCTGAGGCTTTGGTCTGCCAGGAGATGGAATACTGCGACCGCTGTGAGAAGGCTGATCTTTGTGGCTATTTCAAACCGATCGTAGGTCTGGTCGAGGCGGTGATACATGGGAGAAAATTGCATGCGCCAAATTGCGTCTCTGAGCGCTTTCCACATACCGCCTCCTTTCCATGAGCGGTTTTTGGTTGATTTTAGTATCGAGGTTTTTATGTATTTTGTCAATAAAAAAACACCCTCAAGTTGAGGGTGTTTAGTGTTTGTGTAACGCTTTATTTAAGCATTCCAAGTCCAATCATGAGAAGTGCTACGATATTAGCTACTTTGATCATTGGATTGATTGCAGGACCAGCTGTGTCCTTGTAGGGATCACCTACAGTGTCACCAGTGACTGCAGCGGCATGAGCAAATGAACCCTTGCCACCGTAATTTCCATCTTCAATATATTTCTTTGCATTGTCCCATGCACCACCACCAGTGGTCATAGATATTGCAACGAATAATCCAGTAACGATAGTACCTACGAGTAATCCACCAAGAGCGGCAGCACCGAGGAAGTATCCAACAAGGAAAGGAATGAGAATAGGGATAATTGCAGGAAGAACCATTTGACTAATAGCACCTTTGGTCACAATGTCTACACAACGTGCATAGTCTGGTTTTGCTTGACCTTCCATGATTCCTTTGATTTCACGAAATTGTCTGCGAACTTCTTCTACTACGCTACCAGCAACTTTTCCTACTGATTGCATAAGCATAGAACCAAAGAGGTATGGGAGAAGTCCACCAATAAAGAGGCCGGTCAAAACTTTTGGATCATCAATTCTAAATGTAGTATCAATACCAATGTCAGAAAGTTGATGAGTATAATCCGCAAAGAGTACAAGCGCTGCTAAAGCCGCTGAAGCAATGGCGTAACCTTTGGTTACCGCCTTTGTTGTGTTTCCAACCGCATCAAGTGCGTCAGTAGTTTTGCGTACGTCTTCTCCAAGTTCACTCATCTCAGCAATACCACCAGCATTATCTGTGATAGGGCCGTATGCATCAATTGCAACAACAATACCGGTGAGTGAAAGCATGGCCATAGCAGCAATAGCTACACCATAAAGACCTGCAAGATTATGTGAAATAACCATACCTGCAACAATGACAAGAACAGGGAGAGCAGTTGATTTCATAGAGACAGCAAGCCCGGTGATGACGTTGGTACCGTGACCCGTTTCACTAGACTTTGCAATTTGTTGTACAGGTTTATATTTTGTAGAAGTGTAATATTCTGTAATCCATACCATGGCAGCTGTAAGTACTACACCGACAAATGCGCTCCAGAATAAATCCATTGTTTCAAGTTTCAAACTAACAGCGTATTTGTCTGCTGCAAAGTAAAAACCGATGAGAGAGAGGACTGCACTTGCGATTAATCCTTTGTATAGTGCTCCCATGATGTTTTGTTTTTTACCAAGTCTGATAAAGAATGTTCCAATAATTGAAGCGATAATAGAGATGCCACCAAGTACGAGTGGAAATATAATACCAGCATCAGTTCCTTTGAACGTAAGACTTCCAAGAACCATGGCTGCTACTGCAGTTACTGCGTATGTTTCAAACAGGTCGGCTGCCATTCCAGCGCAATCACCAACATTGTCACCAACATTGTCAGCAATCACAGCTGGATTACGTGGGTCATCTTCTGGAATATTTTTTTCTACTTTTCCAACTAAGTCTGCCCCCACATCAGCAGCTTTGGTAAAGATACCACCACCAATACGAGCAAACACTGAAATAAGACTTCCACCAAACGCAAGACCGATAAGTGCTTGCACGTCTTTGGTAAGAAGATAAAATCCTGAAACACCAAGAAGACCAAGACCTACCACAAGCAAACCAGTAACGGTTCCACCTTTTACTGCGACATCGAGTGCAGGTTTCAGACCTTGTGTGGCTGCTTGGGCAGTTTTTACATTTGCTTTGACAGAGATAATCATGCCTACAAATCCAGCAATACCAGAGAAGACTGCTCCGATAAGGAAGCCAAGTGCGGTAGTCCATGTGAGAAGGACACCAAGAAGAATAAATACGACAACTGCTACGTAGGCAATTGTTTTATATTGACGTCCCAAGTACGCCTTTGCTCCTTCTTGGATAGCGCGTGCGATTGACTGCATGCGTTCATTTCCAGAAGGTCGTTTGTTGATCCATTGGATCAAGTAGAGGCCGTAGGCAATGGCGAGCACTGCAGGGCCGATAAGGAGGAGTGTAAGTCCCATACCTATATAAAGGTTAATAAATAATAAATTAAAGACGGGTAGATTATATGAGATTTGGGTTAAATAGTCAATATTAGGTTGTAAAAATGGTATGAAGATTGTATTATAATAAGGACATAATATTAATTATAAATATATGACCCTAGAAGAATTGAGAGGCTTTATAAAAGACCCTGAATCATCACAACATAAGATTGACAGGGAGGTGGCTCTAATAGAGCAAGAAGAAGGAGAAGAANGAAGGAGAGAAGTTTTTGAGATTATTAGAGGACACGCCCTTTCAAAACCTCGCTGCGGTAATCAATAATTACGGAGAAGAGTTAAAGAGAATGGAGAATGAAACAGGACAAACGGCTTTTTATATCAAGCAGGACATAAGAGAAGAGGGGGAAAATCCAAAACATAAGGAACCTTTTAAAGATTTAGTTCAAGAAGTTCGATATATTGAACGCCTTGTTACATATTTACAAGAGATTATAGAAGAGGTTCGTGGGATGTCTGATCCTTCAATAGATGATTTTGCGAGAATTGCTTCAAAATCAGACGGACTTGTATTACATATTAAAAAAATCAATTTTTATGGACGTTCTGTGGGTTCGGTTAAACAGAGCTTGGAAGATTATTTAGAGTATATGAAATTACCTAAAGAGGATAGAGAGAGGGAGCCACATCGGGATTCAAGAGGATTTTTTTTAGATAGCCGTTTGCAGACAGAATTTGATCAGGAATTTTTGAAAGAGCCAAAAGAAAGAATACTTCATGATGTTGATCCTCAGGTTTTAGGTGAATTAAATCGAAGATTGGAAAGAGAAAAGGGTGGGGCGGCAAGGGGAATGAGTATGAAGGATGTGAAGGAAGGTCTTGCTGAAGTGACATCGGAATCAAATAAAAAATTTGATCAGTTTGTTGCGAAAGAATTAGCAGTGTAAAAAATAAATATAGTTATTCAAACAAAACACACTAGAGATAGTGTGTTTTGTCTACCAAAGAAATCTAACGTTCTGGTATATAAAGTGGTTAATATGTAAACGTTTTGTTTTTATGCTACAATACCCTTCATATGAATAAATCTACTATGAAAAAATTTGTCATAATTGATGGAAATGCCCTTATTCATAGGGCATATCATGCTATCCCACCATTGACAGCCAAGGATGGAACTATGGTAAATGCTGTATATGGCTTTACTTCCATGCTTTTGAAGGTGCTTTCAGACTTGAAACCGGACTATATGGCGGTGAGCTTTGACGTGGCTGGAGGGACTTTTCGAGATGAGGTGTATGAGGACTATAAGGCTACTCGTGTGAAAGCAGATGACTCTTTATATGATCAAATTCCACTTTGTTACGATGTTGTGGAAGCTTTTGACATACCTATTTATGTAAAAGAAGGATTTGAGGCTGACGATGTAATTGGTACCATCGCTGGAGCTCCAGGAGCGAAGACAATTATTGTGAGTGGAGACCAAGATCTCCTTCAATTAGTAGATGACAAGACAACCGAAGTGTATTTACTCCGCAAAGGTATGTCAGATTTTCATTTATATAATGAAGCTGCAGTCAAAGAGAAATTCGGGTTTGGTCCTGAGAAAGTGGTGGATTATAAGGCATTACGTGGTGATAGTTCAGATAATATTCCTGGGGTGCGTGGTGTGGGTGAGAAGACTGCCAAGGCGCTTATTGACAAAGTGGGTGGTATTGAAGAGATTTTTAAGGCTTTGAAAAAAGAAGATGCGAAACTTATTGATAATTTTAAGAGCGGCGTTATCAATAAACTGAAGGATGGTGAAGAAGACGCGTTTATGAGTGAAGAGCTTGCCACCATTAGACGCGATGTAAAAGGTCTTAAATTTAAATTAAAAGATTGTGAAATCGGTGAGTTTGATCGAGATGAATTGACAGAACTGTTTAGAAAGTTTGAGTTTTATTCTTTGGTAAAGAGAATTCCGGGGAATGAAGGGGCAGATCTAGACCTGTCCGTACGGGATAAGGCAAAGAAAAAAGCGCATAACAAAAAATTAATCATCGCAGACAAATCAAACATTGGAAAAATTATAAATGAATTAAAAAAAGAAACAGTGATTGCAGTCAAAGAAGTTTTGAGTGGTGAAAAAGTTTTAGATAGTGAGTTGATTGGATTAGTTTTTGTTACGTCGCATGGACATTATTATATTGAAAAACCAGATAAAAAGGTTTTTGAAATTTTTGAAGACAAAAAGAAAACGATTGTAGGGCACAATATTAAACAACTTGTAAAAACACTTTCAAACTTTCAAACTTTCAAACTTTCAAACCAACTGTTTGATACCATGATCGCATCATACCTACTGAATTCAAGTACTCGTGCACATGATTTGAAAGCAATTGCTCTGCGTGAGCTGGGTCGCGAACTTCCTGCAGGGTCTGATCAGACAAGTTTGTTTGGGGTCGATCCACATGTGGTGGCGCGAGAGTTGGAGATAAGTTTTGACGTGTATAAAATTTATAAGAACCAACTCGAAGATTCAGAAGATTTGGGATTATTCACAGATGTAGAAATGGCACTCGTACCGGTGCTCGCAGACATGGAACTCAATGGTGTGGCTATTGACAGTAAGATGCTTAATACGTTGTCAGATGAAGTCCACAAGGAGATTGGAAAGTTACAAAAGAAAATTTACAAAGAAGCGGGAGAAGAATTTAATGTTGCGTCATCAGTACAATTGCGTGAAGTTCTCTTTGAAAAGATGGAGTTACCTACTGAAGGTATTAAAAAAGGTAAGACTGGATATTCTACTGCTGCAAGTGAGCTTGAAAAGTTACGCGATATACACCCGATCATTGAATACATTGAAGATTTTCGTGAATTAGAAAAGTTGCGAAATACCTATATAGATGTATTACCGGGTCTGGTTAATAAAAAAACCAAACGCATTCACTCTAGTTTTAATCAAGCGGTTACGACGACTGGTCGACTTTCAAGTTCAGAACCTAATTTGCAGAATATTCCTATTCGCACGAAGCTGGGGAAGAAAGTCCGCGAGGCCTTTGTAGCTGAACCAGGAAATGTATTGGTTGTGGCGGATTATTCCCAGATTGAACTCAGGATCGTAGCATCTCTTGCTAAAGACAAAAAACTTATTGAGATTTTTGAACGTGGTGAAGATGTGCACACAGCTACTGCGGCAGTGATCAATAATGTGGATATAAAAGAGGTAACAAAAGAAATGCGTAGCGCGGCAAAGGGGGTAAACTTTGGGGTGCTTTATGGTATGGGTGCATTTGGCTTGGCATCGCGAACAGGTATCACCAACTGGGAAGCAAAAGAATTTATAGAAAAATATTTTGAAGGGTTTAGTCAGGTAAAAAAATATTTGGACAATACGCTCAAAAATGCACGAAAAGATGGTTATGTAGAAACACTGTTTGGTCGTCGTAGATATATTCCAGAACTTATGAGTGGGAATTACATGCTCAAGTCTGCAGGTGAGCGCATGGCGATAAATATGCCTGTGCAAGGAACTGCAGCTGACTTGATGAAAATGGCGATGATAAAAACATGGAACACGATGCATGAAACATGGAGCATGGATGATGCGAAGATGATTTTGCAAGTTCATGATGAAATTGTTTTAGAAGTGAAAAAAGATTTAGCAGATGAGGTGGTAAAAATGGTAAAAGAAGAAATGGAACAGGTCGCAAAACTTCGCGTGCCTATTGATGTGCATGTAGAAGTTGGTAAGCGGTGGGGGAAGCTTAAATAATTTTCAATTTAATAAATAAAAAAACCTCCTTTTTAGGAGTTTTTTTATCTTTCTCTAAATACATATATATTGAGAGAAGGCAGGGCCGCGGCGCTCAAGCGAGTGGATCGCGAGCGGGGCGGCGGTTGGGGAAAAAGGAGCAGGATGGGGAAGGTTCAAACTGGCGGGGTCGATCGATAGGAACGACAGCTGCTTTCCTGATCGTCGGCGATCGGACCTAGGAGAAGGAGCTCGTCGTGAACGTCGTCGCCATGGAGGAGCCGGCCGTGCTGGGGCCAGAGCGGGCACGCTCCGGGAAGTCGGCGCTGGCGGTGTCGCTCGTGGTCGCCGCGGCGATGGTGGGGGCCTGGTCTCGCGCGACCTCGTAGTTCCCCGCGTTCGAGGTTGTCGGGTAGGTCGCTTCGGTTTCGTCGGTGAAGATTTCCTCGTCGCCGGCCGTCTGGGCAGCCGCGTCGCACGCCGTCTGGGCGGTGTCGAGGTCCACGACCATGTTCGTCGTCGCGAGGTCGACCTCCGCGATGTTGTTGTCGACGCACAGGTTGGGCGAAGCCTTCGAGGAGTCGACGATCTGCGGACTGGCAGCGTCGGAAGCGAGCGCGGTCGGCGCAGCGACGGCGACGGCGAGCGCCATCGCGAGCAGAAGCAGCAAGAGGCGTTTCATGAATTCCCCCTTCCGGGTGGGGCTGTCCTTCTAGGACTAGCCATCATGTGGTTCGTCCCGAGTTACGGATTGTCTCTATGATCTCGGTGTTAGACACACAATCATCTTTATGACCTTGTCTGGTCGATAACGCTACTTTCATTGGCGTTAGGCTAAAGAGATTGAGGGCTATCACCAGGACCCTAGAAGAGAATACGCAGGGACGCTATATTTCATGTTACAGGATTTTGTAGGTTCTTACAATAGTACTCCACGTTTTTTATAAAATATTTTTTGAATTAAAAATTATGGTCTGTGTGTGGACGTTGAAGTTTTAGATTGGTTGAGTTACAATAAGGAGGCTTTTCGCATATTATATATATGAACATATTTCTTTACGGCACAGACACATTTCGTAGTCGTCAACAACTCAAAAAAATGGTTGAAAAGTTCAAAACAGACCGTGATCCACAAGGTCTCAATGTGGCAATGTTGGATTGCGCTACAGAAGATTTGGGTAAGGTGCTTGAGCAGGTTCTTGCAAGTCCATTTCTTGCAGAAAAGCGCATGGTAGTACTTGAAAACGCACTAACCGCAACAGGAAAAAAAGATTTGCAAACAGAACTATTTGAACGAATAAAAAACAAAAAGATTTCAGAAGACACGATCCTTCTTTTTTGGGAGAGTGGCGCCAAACCAAAAACTGATGTAGCAAAGAAGTTGTATAAAATGTTGCAAAAAGAAAAATTTGCACAGGAATTTGGTGAGCTCAAAGGTTCAGGGCTTGGTAGTTGGGTGAAACAAGAAGTAGAGATGTGCGGTGGAAAGATTAATGCAGGAGCGGTACAACACATTGTGAATAATGTGGGAGATTCTTGGTTTATACACTCACTCATTTCACAGCTCACGTCATATACTGACAAAGAAATTACTCTGGAGGATGTGCAGCTGTTTATTGATGAAAAGCAGGACGATAATATTTTTAATCTCGTAGATGCTATAGTTGCTGGACAGACAAAAAAAGTATATACCATGATTCGTGAACAGTATGCAAAAGGTGAGGACGCGCAATATATATTTGCTATGATGTTGCGTCAGTTTAGAATTTTGCTTGAACTGCGTGATGTGTTTGATCGAGAAGATAATCCTCGCAGCGATGTGCTTGCAAAGCAACTTGGACTTCATCCATTTGTAGTCAAAAAATCTATTCCTTTTATAAAACGTTATTCTTTGTCAGAACTCACTTCTATATATAATAAATTGCTTGAGTTTGATATCAAAACAAAGACTGGTCAAGGGGACCAGTCTGTAATGCTCGATGTGTTTGTAAGCAGTATCATTTAATATCTTTAGCTCTCCTTAAGGGTTGCTTAAACCTAGTTCCTGTTCAATCATACGTTTTCGTTCTCGGATTGCTTTTAGTCGTTTAGTCTGTGGACTTAATGTGCGTTCTTCTATCAGAAGTTCTTTTAATGCTCGTGCGAGATATGCTTTGTATGCACGATCCACAGCCTGTTCTATAGCAATGAGCTCTTCTTGTAATATAGATGTGTGTATTTCTCTTATGTCCAGGTCCTCAGATGTTTCGATATCAAGTTTGAGATTGTTTATGCGTCTGTTAAGATTATTTTCTTTATGGTATTTTCTTGCAAATTCTTTTTTTGTAAGAACATCTGACTGTCTTTCCATTTCGTGATGGAGTGTCATCCTGTCTCGCCCTAGTTCTTTGGAGCGTCGTTCGGCTTCGTTGGATTTTTCTATACCGATATCCAGTAAGATTCGTGGCTGTTTTTCCCTGCATTGATCTGGTGAGAGAAAATGACCACCTCCACTGGTTGTAATGTTAATTTCCGTCTCTTCTCCTTCGTGCGTCACTGTTATTGGTTTTTCTTTTGAATAACTATGAAAGTCTTGGGCGACACTATCAAAATCTTTTGGTGTAATATTTGTTAATACTATAACAATTTCTTCTCCCCCAACACGTGCCACCAGATCTCCAGTCCTAGTCCTTTCTTGCATACGTTTTACAAGTTCCATGATTACTTCATCACCGACTTTTTGTCCATACATATCATTGAGTTTTTTGAAATGATCAATATCTAAGAAGACAAAACCTACTCCTTTGTATGTTTCATCTTTGTTAATTTTTTTAGTTTCTTCAAAAAAGTTTGTTTCTAGTCCATTTATATTAAGTGCTCCTGTCATAGCATCCTTGTTTGCTGCATCGCGCGCTTCCGTGAGTTTTTTTGCATCAACAATATTTTCTGCCTTACTTCGTTCAAGGAAACTTCGGAGTAATTCCTCCATGAGTTTTTCAATTTTCTCATCTTCTGCCTCGACACGTACAATACCACTTTCAATTTTTGTGGTTACACCGAGTGATTCAAAACTAAATACGAGGCGTTGTAGTGAAGCAACAGACGCTTCTGTGTAAGCAGTTTTAAATTCCGCTTTATTCAAATCTTTGCTCGCTTCGGCGAGTTCTTCCTCTGTAAGTACTATTAATTCTAAAATATCGATTCCATGAGTAGACTCTGGTTTTTTTTCAGGTGTTTGACCAGATTGGAATTCAGTGTGTTGCGGGGGTGCGAGCCCTTCGTTCGATGGTAGATCTCCTCTAGACATAAAAAATATTTAATATAATAAAATCCAGCTATGTTAGCTGGATTTATTGTACGTAGTTTTTTACTTCTTTGCAACCTTTTTTACACTCTTCATGAGTCGTGAAAGGTAGCGTGCAGCAGTGTTTTGTTTGAGGATTCCTTTTTTTACTGCTTTATCAAGCTTCTTTTGTGCTAGTTTGAGTTTTTCTTCCAAATCTTTAGCACCTGTTTCAACACCCTTACGAGCATCTTTCAAAGCTTTTTTGTATGCTTTCTTTACTACTTTGTTCTCTTCTTCTCGTTTTTTTGATTGACGAAGAGCTTTTTTTGCGTTTCGTAGGATTGGCATAAATTATGACTATTAACGTTACTATTAACTTCCTACCTGTCGGTAGGCAGGATCTGACCATCGGTAACCGTTATATTACCAATAGCGTGAGAGTGGCAGGAGTATACTATGGTTAGCCATTTTTGTCAAGGCGTTTCCTTTCAAAAGTAGAGGTCACGAGCATAGATGTAGAAAAGACAATTATCGCAAGTATGATGTAAATCAGAGTGAAAATAGCTGTTTCACGGTCTACGCAGACAGGTCGAACCTGATCTAGACCGCAAGAAAGAATATACATAGCTCCGTGAGGTAAGCGCCATAGGAAAAAGAAAAATTGTCCAGGGCTGTTGACGTCTCTTATTAGTATAAGGTGGTCTGCAAGAAGAGGTGCTCCTGTGTAGAGTATAGTAATAAGAGTCGAGACAATGATGCGACGTATTTTAGTCATATTATCTATGAATCTTTGAGCTGTGGTTTATCAAGAATTTCTGGTTCTATGGTACGTTCCCCTTCCGTAATTCTTACCACATCTTTATCAATTTTTCCAAGCTCTTTATAAGCAGTATTGTAATGGTTTACGGTGGTACTCATACTTACTCCCATTTTTTTCATATACTCTTCATATGCATTGATATGTTTTCCAAGCATTTCGACATTCTTGCGAATCTGTTTTGCACCTTCTTCAATTTTGAATGCACGTAATCCTTGTAATACGGTTTGCAAGTATGCTGCAAACGTTGTTGGTGACACAATCACGACTTTACGTTCATTGAATGCATAGTCCACTAGATTGCGAGTATTTACTTTTACCGCACCAACTTCATTTACCAGTAAATCATAATAGATTGCTTCACTTGGTATAAACATGAATGCGAAATCAAGTGTTCCTTCTTTTGGTTTGATATATTTTGCTGTTTCATCAATACGTTTTTTCAAATCATTTTTAAATTCGGTTTCTAGCTTTTCTCTCACCTTTTCATCTTCTTCATGTACGAGGCGTTCGTAATTATCTAGGGAAAATTTGGCATCCACTGGGATAGTGCCATCTTTTGTAATGATAAGTGCGTCTACGGTGTCGCCATCGGGGAATTGATATTGTAGTTCAAAACTTCCTGGTGGCATCATGTTTTCCAGTACTAATTGTAATCCAGCTTCGCCGAGGTTGCCTCTTTGTTTTTGGCTTTTCAATACTTTTTCCAAATTGGAAAGTTGTTCAGAAAAATTAATCACTTGCTGGTTTGTTTTATCAAGACTCGTAAGCTTCTCTGTGATGTCTGTAATAATTTTACTGCTTTGTGCAAATTGTGTTTGAATTGTTTTGTTGATTGCTTGTTGCGTTTCCCCCATTGCTTTGTGGGTGTCAGACATTTTTTGATCCATGGTTTTGTTGAGATCCTGCATCTGTTGTTGCAAGAGCATAAACATATTCTGGTCCCCTTCCTTTGGTTTGTTTAAGTCTTGTAATTTGCGGTATAGAAAAAATAAACCGACAAGTGCGGCAATGAGGAGTATGGTAAGAATGACCAATAATACTGTTTGCATATGCTATATCTAATTAGTTTAATCTTGCGAAAAATGTGCCAGTAGTGCCACTACTACAAGCCCCACACCAACGACAATGGCTATTATTAATATCATAATGTACCTATTATAACACAAACAAAAAACTCATCCAGTGAGGATGGTTTTTTGTCCTGTTTGTGCACAAGATTGGATCCCCGCGTACTTGAATCGCCCGTGGGGTGGCTAAGGAGGTTCTTAAAAGGGCAGTTTGAAACCGATGCTTGGTTTGATGACGAACGACCAGGGACCGCCAATAGTCTTTGCCGGGCCGGCGGCTAGGGAGACGCTCATGACATCATTGATCGGGACAGAGAGGCTCACACCGCCACCGATCGTGTGAGTCAAGGACTTCTCATTGTAGGGTGGGCTGACTTGGTAGAAAGCCCCGAGTCCTATTGAGATCCGATCGAGAACGCGGAAGCCGATTCCGGCCGTGACGCGTGGCTTTGGCTTGAGCTCTGCGTCGGGGATCACGAGCCCTCCTCCGACAAAGACTGCAGCGTAGTCCGTCACCGGGAACTTCGCAGCGATCGAGAGTCTCGTATCTGCGGGCTTGTAGACGATCTCGTCTTCGTCAAAGACGAAGACCCATCCACGACCAATGCTCGTGACCCAGGTGGTTTTGGCATTGGAGATCGGTGTGAATGTGGTCAGGATGAGAGCGGTGACGAGCAGGTTCCAGAGTGTCTTGTTCATCTTGTTTCTCCAGTGTGTGTTTTTTGTCCAATGATCTCTTCATCAGACCCTATACCCTACAGGAAGAAACATGAGTAGTCAATATTTATTAACATAAATATATAAAAAATACCTTGAATAAGTATAAAATATATACTATAATAAAACTGTCGTAAAATTTTGACACTCAAAACTGTGAATAATCTGGCAACATTAAAAAATTTAGGGCTCTCTGATATTGAGGCTGGTGTATACTTGTCTTTATTAAAATTGGGTGGTTCTCAAGCAAGTAAAATTGCCAAGGACGTTGGTATAAAACGTACAACAGTCTACCCTATTCTTAAAAAGTTAGCAGAGGGTTGATTTGTTACTGTTTATTTTAAAAAAAATAGAAAATATTATCACGCTCAAAAACCTCAGCGTGTCGCTGCTCTGTTTGGTAAGAAGCTTGATTCTTTTTATGCCATGATTCCAACACTGGAGCAGTTAGAGAAAAAAGAAACCCAGACAACAGGTTTGAGGTTTATCGAGACATTGGATGAATTGAAACAATTTTATACGGGTATTTTGGATGAGTATAAAGATCAGGAATACTATGTTATAGGGAATGCTCAACATTGGGAAGATTTGGACAACGAATGGTTTCAGCAATTCCGACATGACAGAGGGAGAAATAATATTAAAACAAAATTATTACTCACAAAAGACTCTGAAGGAAGCAGCCCAACTGACCCCGCCCTGCTTCGGGATGTAAAATTTCTGCCAAGTAAATACTCTTACAAGAGTTCGATTGATATATTTGATAATAAAATTGTGGTGATAAGTCCAGAATTATCATCTTTAGCTGTTGTAATACAAATTCCAATTATGCAAGATGTTTTTGGATCAATATTTCAAATGTTGTGGGACACAGTGGAGGCCCTTGAAAAATAATTAGTTATGAGTTAAGATTGTTTTGGACCATATGCCCCTGTAGTTCAATGGATAGAACAAGACACCTGCCTGCCGGCAGGCAGGCTCCTAATCATGGCCCCATAGTTCAATGGATAGAACAAGGCACTCCTAACGCCTAGATGTATGTTCGACTCATGCTGGGGTCACAATACTCTAAGAGCATCAGTATTCTCTGAAAGTAAACAATATCCTATACAAAAACACCTCATCCATGCTTGGAGGGTGTTTTTTGTTTGGAATTGTTTTACGTGAAACATCATGCAAGTGTTTAAGTTGGTAAGTTGTCAGGTTGGCTAGTTGGGTCCCTACATCAAGCAGCAAATACAAAAAATACAAATTAACAAAGTCTATACTAACTAACTTACTAACTTGCCAACTTACAAACCTCCGTGTTTCACATGAAACATATTCTAGAGCAGAGTAGGGTATTTGAGTATTATATTTCTAAATATACCTAATTTTAAACAAAAAGTAATGTCGTACAATATATATACTGATTTATTAATCCTGTTTTTATGTTGAGAAAGGGGTTTGTATCGTTTTTTTACCATATTTGTCATGTGAGTGGTTGTTTTTGTCCTGTGATCAATTATATGGTATAGTATTTACATGTGGGGCGAGGAATGATACAATTTCTTCGCTTTTTGTTTTAAATATGGAAGGTTACGTCTATATATTACAAAGTTTGAAAAATAAGAAGTATTACGTTGGTAGTACTAATAATGTTGATCGAAGAGTTTTCGAGCATAATTCTGGGAAGACTAAGTCGATAAAATATATGAGACCCTGGCAATTGCGATTTGTACAAAAATATTCCACAATAAAACAAGCGCGTCAAATAGAGTGTAAGTTGAAAAAATTTAAAAATAGGGGAATAATAGAACAAATAGTTGCAGATCAGAAAATTAATATGGGCCCTTAGCTCAGCTGGTTAGAGCGCCTGCATGGCATGCAGGAGGTCATGAGTTCGAATCTCATAGGGTCCACGGAAAGTATTAATAGGTGGCTCTGGTTTTTAATGAAGACTAGAGCGTCCCGATGTACATCGGGAAAGTCGCTGGTTCAAATCCAGTCAGGTCCACATAAGTAACAAGTTTTAAAGTTTAAAAGTCCATAATACATCTTTTAACTTTAATAACTTTATAAACTTTTTAACTCACAATATATGAACGCATCTCTTTCTAGAGGTGTGGGGATCGTAACACTCTTGTTTTTGTTGAGTGTTTTTTTATTTTTAAGTTTTGTCTACGGGCAAGATACCAGTATTGTTGTTACAGAAATTTGTCCAACCGGGTGTGCAAGTTCCGGGCATCAGTGGATTGAGGTTTACAACAAAGGAGACGAACAAGCTGATCTGGAAGGTTGGATTTTTTGGGAAGGAGAAACAAATCATTCATTAAAAGTGAGTGAACAAAGTGTGCAAAAAGATTTTTTTATTGAACCAAATGAATATGCAATCATTGCACAAAATGATATTTATTTTTTTGAAGACAATCCACACGTGAGTTCAACAGTGCTTGATAGTTCGTGGGGAACACTTAATAAAAGTGGGGAAGAGCTTGGGTTAAAGAATAGTAGTGGAGATTTTATTGAAAATTTTATATACAAACCATTAGAACAATTTTCACTTGAGCGAATTGATTTTGAAATGATTCCAGATGACGAAACAAATTGGCAAGAGCATCCAGAAAAAAATTCAGTCGCACAAAAAAATTATTGGTTTACACAACATACAGAAGGTGGGAATGAAAATGACGACGGTGATGAAGGTGATGAGGAGGACGATGATTCAGAAAAAGATTATGACGAAGACGACAGCGATGATGGTGTAGGGGAGACTCTAGAGTCTCCCGAAGATGATGTAGTCGTTACAAACCAAGGAGTTGTCATCAATGAATTTTTATCAGACCCTTTGCCAGAGAAAAACGAATGGGTAGAGTTATACAATTTTTCAACTTCAAGTGCGGATTTGAGCTTGCTGGAATTACATGATGGCGTTGGAAAAATTGCTACACTAAGCGGTATTTTGGCTCCACAAACATTTTTGGTTACGGAATTTTCTTCAAGTAAATTAAACAATGGAGGTGATTTGATTTTACTTTTAAATACAAGTAGTACTGTTATCGATGCTGTGCGGTATGGAGATTGGGTGGATGAATTTTCTTCCTCCACAGAATTTAATGCTCCTTATCCAGAGACGGGAATCTCTGTTGCGCGTATTGTTGATGGACAAAATACAGGTAATAATAAAAATGATTTTGCGCAGACCTTGTCACCAACACCAAGTGAACCAAATATTATTACTGAGGCAGGTGATGAAGAGGAAGAAGGAGATGGTGGTGGAGATGTGGAGTCACCCATTACTTCGGTTATTTATGATGATGGAGATTTAGTAATAAATGAGTTAATCAGTTATCAAAACCATTGATATTTACCTTTAGGTGTAAAATAAAAGATAATTATCACATAACAAAAAAAGCCCTAAGTAGGGCTTGAGGTAGTTGAAAAAGATGCAAAATTAAAATAGCCATATTGGCTATCCTAATTACTCTCTATTTATACTTGCTTTATTATCCCAATAAATGTGCATACTTTTTTTATTGATTGGGTAAAAAAGTCTAAGGTGATCAAACAAAATACCTAACTTGGTTATTTCTCTTTCTCCAAATTCAGGACAATCTCTTTTGAGGTTTTCAATTAGCCAGTCTGCATCTCTATTTTTTTTAGAAAATTTCAATAAGATGCTTATAAACATATAAAATCGTTCCCAGTCATTTGGGTGTTGAAGTTGTGTGTTTGCATTTTTGTACCATTGGTCATAATATACCTGAGCGGACGAGGGCATGTCGTATGACATATATTCTAACGTTATTTATATTGCTTAAAACATTTATCTTCTACTGCTTTCTTTTTTGCATCTGCTGCATCCCACTTCCAATTATCTCCCCAATAGGTTCCGTCATCTTTCTCTGTCATGTTAAGTTTAACATAGTCCCAGTATG
>PKTJ01000005.1 GCA_002869205.1 Candidatus Parcubacteria bacterium
ATCTCTGACTTTCGTCAAAGCGTGGACTATTTCATCACCCGTGCAAGTACTCGATTATTTCGAGAGCATGGGGGTGCAAGGCGCTTCGAATTCGATACTATCGGATCCTACTCCCCGAAGGGATAGTCTCTGAACCTTTTACCACACTTCCGGTCTTGGCCTTGGGAGTAGCTACTTCCCGTAGGAAGGCTCCCGATCATCCAAAATCCTGTATACATACAGAAAAGTGTGGAACTTGGCTGCAGGTTACCATCCTAAATTAGGAAAAGGTTTCCTGCAATTCACCTTGTTTGCACTCTGGTATTTCTATCAGAGGCTGCTATTGATTAACAGCCAATTGCTCTACCACTGAGCTACCACCGAATATTGTATAATAGACGTGTCCGCCGAAGCTCACAGAGCGAAGGTGGGCCGAATATATATAGAAAGAACCGGTGAAATGATAACATGTTTTTTGGGATAAGTCAAGATCTGCGAGAGTTATACACAATTCCCTAAATATGAGATACTGTGAGCATTATTGACAGGAGCCACTACTCCTGATAGACTGCGTTTTCAAACAATATCAAACCCATAATACTATGAAAATAAACAAAGTACTCAAAAAAATGAGGGAAGAAGAAAAGAAGTCTGGAAAAACCCCTACTATCCCAGACGCCGTGCAGCCAAAGCAACACATACGTGGAGGTTCTGGATTCCATGCGAAAGCAAACAGCCAGGAAGGCGCTGCACGACAACGAAGCATGGGAAACCATCATCACAAGTCATCCACATCATAAAAAACACAGTAAACAAAAAACCAGACTCGTAAGTCTGGTTTTTAAATAGATTTATTTCTTTTTCTTAGCTGGAGCTTTTTTTGCTTTTGGTTTTGCTTTTGTAGTCTTCTTAGCTGGTTTTTTTGCTACTGTTTTTTTCACTGTTTTCTTTTTTGCCGGAGCTTTTTTTGCCACAGCCTTTTTAGCTGGTTTTTTTGCTGCTACTTTCTTTACGACCTTCTTTTTTGCTACCGCTTTCTTAGCAACCTTCTTAACCTCAGTCTTAGTCTTAATCTTTGTAACTTTCTTTGCCTTCTCTTTCTTCGTACTCTCAAGTCCGAGTGAATCCATGATGAGATTAAGTTTCATGTGTATTGCATCGAGGTGCTCAGTATATTCAGTCTTATTTGTAAGGCTGTTGCTTGGTGTACTACCATTTTTGTCAAAACAATTGTTACAAAAAATCTGCTTGCCTGGAGTAGGTCGAAACGGTACCTGGCAATCATCTCCACATGTAGCACATACAGCATC
Organism: Candidatus Parcubacteria bacterium; assembly: GCA_002869205.1. Classification (GTDB taxonomy): domain Bacteria; phylum Patescibacteriota; class Patescibacteriia; order Magasanikbacterales; family UBA922; genus BM521. The sequence goes on from PKTJ01000005.1 coordinate 1,290, forward strand.
ATGCATTTGCTTGTCACGAAATCCACCTCTATCACGTCTGTCTCCACCACGTCTATCATCTCTTCTTCCACCACCGTCTTGTTTTTCAAAACAATTACTACAAAACACTGGTCTACCACCGCTTGGTCTAAACGGAAGTTCACAACCACTACCACACTCACTACATGTAGCCTTGTGCATAGCCGGTCTACCACCATCTCTTCTATTATTAAAATGTCCCATATATTAAGTATTGAATTACTTAAAGTGTAATTAACCTAAACCTACCACATTTTCAAACAAAAATCAAGTTAATAATCTAACTATTCTTTAATTTTTAACTGTGCTACTTAATACGGACCCCTCCCGACCTCCCCTACAAGGGGAGGAGCTTGTTTAGTTGGGTTTTTTCATTTTCTCCCCCTCATAGGGGGAGTTAGAGGGGGTTATTACCCAAAATAACAATATTTTTGTTTATCCAAAGCCAATGCCCTTACTTGACAAAACAATACTTTCCTGGTATAGTATTGTACTTATAACTTAGCTCGGGATTAATCCCTTGAGCGAGACTCGTCTCTTTTGCGTCATATGGTGTGACTTTCAAGAACTTCGGGTCACATATAAAAACATATATGCAAAAAGAACAAGAAATGGGTCGTTTTAGCGACCTTGGGATAGGAATGAATCTCCTTGAAATCCTCACAAACAAAGGTTTCGAGGTACCTACCCCCATCCAACACCAGATCATTCCCGGCGCTCTAGAAGGAAAAGACGTCGTAGGTATTGCACAAACAGGGACAGGAAAGACCCTTGCTTTTGGTATTCCTATGCTCCAGCGCTTGGCTAAAAACAAAGGCCAAGGACTTGTAATGGTACCAACTCGTGAGCTCGCACTACAAGTAGAAAAAGCGCTTACACAGATTGGTTCTTCTATTGGACTACGCACTGCTGTAGTTATTGGTGGCGTATCTCAACACCCACAAGTAAAGGCGCTCAAACAAAACCCACATGTTGTAATTGCTACTCCGGGACGTCTTGCTGACCTCATGAAGCAAGGATTATACAAGCTTGACCGCATAAAGATGATCACACTTGATGAAGCAGATCGCATGCTCGATGTTGGGTTCTTGCCAGAAATTAGACGTATTTTGAAAGCTGCACCAAAAGAACGACAAACACTCCTCTTTTCTGCAACTATGCCGCGCACTATTTCATCTCTAGCAACTGAGTTCATGAAGATGCCATTGCGCATAGAAATCGCACCACAAGGTACTTCTGCAAAAAACGTAAAGCAAGAAGTATTTGTAATTAGAAAAAACGACAAAATGCGTTTACTTGATTCTCTATTACAAAAATACAAAGAAGATAAAATACTTATTTTCTCACGAACAAAGCATGGCTCAAAACGTATTGCACGTGATATTCGTGGTATGGGTCACACCTCTACTGAAATTCATGGCAATCGATCACAAAGACAACGAGAAGATGCTCTCGCAGGATTTACAAAAGGAAAATTTCGTATCATGGTAGCAACTGATATTGCTGCTCGTGGTATTGATGTAAAAGATATTTCTGTTGTGATCAATTTTGATCTTCCAGATAATTCCGAAGACTATGTTCACCGTATTGGTAGAACTGCTCGTGCAGGTCGTTCTGGAAAAGCAATCTCATTTGTTACTCCATCAGAAAAAGCAGACATTAGAAAGATTGAAAGACTTATTCGTAAATCACTTCCCGTATTGTCTATTCCAGAACTTCCACCAGAGAGAAAGAAGGATCCACGAACACAGCAACACGACCCGAGAGAACAAAGAAATTCTCGTGACAGAGGTCGTAGTCGTGGTAAATCTTTTGGTGCTCGCAACAACAGACGATCAGATGAGCGATCATATAGTAAAAAGACTTCAGGAAACACACGTTATAAAAAACGATCTGATTCAGAGGAAGAAAAACAAGACAGACGATCCTCTACCCCAACACGTTACAAAAAGAGATCAAACGACCGCGGTAGAGATGAACAAAAATCATATTCAAAAAACCGAAGACCTCCTGCACGATCTCGAGGTCGACAGAATAGTACGAGGAATAGACGAACAAAATAAAAATATATTTATATATTGTTCCATGATCCATAGACCCTGGAACAAAAAACCGCTCTGACTTAATGTGAAAGCGGTTTTTTTATAAATGTTCTATGATATGTGTTCTATGATCAATGATTTAGACCTCTTTCGTCACAAATCTCTTTACCAATTTCATATTCCTCACTCTCTCACTATGTCTAGCAAGAAGCGCAAAACCAGCAAATATAAGTATGATTCCTGGAAGAATAGGTAAGACAAGACCAGCAATACCGCCAATAACCAAAGCAGTACCAAATGTAATGGTCAATACCTTTCTTAGAATGTAGAATACAATAAAATCGTTCATAATTTGTCTTATTTGTACTATAGTAAACGTATGAGTATAGCATAATGTTACACTTTTGTCAAGGCATCATACACGACAATAGAAATTCCTTAACTTTGCCAGTAAACAAAGAACCCCCTCTAGCTCCCCCTATAAGGGGGAGAATAGTGAATTAATAAAAACTATCTAGACAATTCCCTCCCCTTGTAGGGGAGGTGCCCGAAGGGTGGAGGGGTTTGTTATAAAAAAGATAAATAAATGATTTTTATAAATCAAAGTAAATAACTTTATTTTTCACACAAACTATGCTAAAATATGCCCATATGACATATATAATTGATGGCAAATCTATTGCCCAAAACATACTCGACAACCTAAAACAAGAAGTAAAAGGGTTCAAAAAAGCACCTAAATTAGCAGTGGTCTATGTAGGTGGAGACAAACCCTCAAATACCTATATTAGACGCAAAAAGGAAGCAGCACACTACGTTGGTATTGATTTTGAGCTACATAAATTCCCTGCTGATATTACCAAAGATAATCTTGTGGACGAGATTAAAAAAATCCAAAAAGACAAGGATCTATCTGGTCTCATTGTCCAACTCCCCCTCCCTGAACCACTCTTTACTACTGAAGTATTAAATGCAGTAGAATCTAAATTTGATGTAGATTGTCTTTCTGACGCACAGCTCGGCAAACTGGTGATGAAAACAAACACCATCTCTCCTCCGACCCCCGAAGCGGTTTGTGTCGTGCTCGATGAAATTGGTGTTGATGTAAAAGGAAAAAATATTGTCATCATTGGCGCAGGCGCACTTGTAGGTAAACCACTCGCAACAATACTACTAAACAGAGAAGCAACAGTAACCACCTGTAACATTCATACCAAGAATACCAAAAAACATTGTCGCAAAGCTGACATCATTGTAAGCGCTGTTGGTAAAAAAGATTTAGTTCGAGGAAACATGGTAAAAAAAGGAACCGTTGTAATTGACACAGGTATCTCATTTGAAAAAGGGAAAATGTACGGTGATGTAAACTTCAAAGAAGTTTCCAAAAAAGCCAGCCATATTACTCCAACCCCTGGTGGTATTGGGCCGATTACCGTGGCATTGCTTTTGCAAAATGTTGTAACAAGTGCAAAAAAATAATTATATTATTATGAGCAAGACAATCCTCGTCATCCCTACTTACAACGAAAAAGAAAACATAGAAAAACTTATTACAAAAATCTTTGCACTTAACATTTCTGAATTAGAAATTCTTGTCGTGGATGACAATTCACCAGATGGCACAGCAAGTATTGTAGAAAAACTTTCTGGTCAATTCCCTATTCATCTACTCAAGCGCGAAGGAAAACTTGGTCTTGGGAGCGCATACATCGCAGGATTCAAAAAAGCACTCTCACTGGGTGCTGATTTCATTTTTGAAATGGATGCAGACTTTTCTCACGACCCAGATGATGTCCCGCGTATGATAGAAGCGGCACAACACGCAGACCTCGTCATTGGATCAAGAAAAATAAAAGGTGGCGGCGTCATTGGCTGGGGCTGGACACGAAAATTTATGAGCAATGGTGCCATGTGGTTTTCTCGCCTACTCCTTGGTCTCAAAGCTAAAGATGTGACTGCAGGATTTCGATGCTTTAGAAGTGATGTATTGAAAACACTTGATCTAGATAACATTAACAGCAACGGCTACGCATTCCAGGAAGAGCTTCTCTACAAAACACAAAAAGCTGGATTCAGAATCACAGAAATTCCCGTAACCTTCATAGACCGACAAGAAGGAAAATCAAAACTCAGCAAAAAAGATATTATTGAATTTTTTATTGTGATGATTAAGTTGCGCTTTACACTTTAAGATATGAAAAAAGCTTATCTCTATGCGATAGCGGCTACGTGTTTGGGTGGAAGTAGTGGTGTTTTTATAAAAAGCTTACCAAATCTTTCTCCAATTATAATAACATTTTTTCGTTTTTCAATACCAACAATTCTTATTGGTATTTTTTTAATATATAAAAGAATACAACCTTTTCACAAACAATATATTTTAATGTTTCTTGCTTCATGTATTGGTGCCTTGCGTATATTTCTAATGATTTGGGGAATCACTCTAATCTCCATGGGAGTGGCACATACATTATTTTTTATATTTCCTATATTTGTAAGTATTTTGGGAATTATATTTTTGAAAGAACGAATAACTAAATTAACTGTTTTTTTATTGCTAACAGCATTTAGCGGTGTATTAATTATATACTCACAAAATGGTTTTGCTCTAGAAACTAATAACATGCTCGGTGTATATATTCTTTTATCTTCTGCAATGTTACATGCCATATTTGTAATTATTATAAAATACACAATGAACATATATTCTAGATTAGAAATAGTGTTCCACCAGAGTTTAATTGGTGCAATACTGCTACTACCTTTTTTAATTTTAAATATTAAACCAATCAGCATAGCTGAATATTCTATAGGAATCTCATATGGAGTAATAATTGGTTTATTTACGTGGCTACTACATTACACTGGTCTCAAATATATGAAGGTATCTCATTGGTCTATATTAACCTATATAGAAGTTCCGGCTGCTATTATATTTGGCTTTATCTTTTTTCAAGAACCTATTACAATACAAATGGTTATAGGCGCATTATTTATTATAGGATCAGGAACAGGACTTATACTCACAAAATATAAAAAACAAAAAAATAATATTTAATAAAAAAATATGGTCCTAAACCCAGAAATACAGTTTGACCTTCCTTTGGATAAAGAAGGCGAAGGAAACCCAGAAGACGAACAGACAACATCTTCAGGAAAAGAGACGAACGAAAACAAAGGAAATGTAATACGTCTTCCTAAGCATGATGATGGACTCGATGACAAACCGGAACCAGCTGAAGGCATGTGGTATCACTAAAAAAATTCCCTCGACATTATGTTGAGGGAATTTTTTCTAACACTGTTTTTAATTCTTCCAGACTACTTACTTTCACCAACTCCTGTCGCAATTGTTTCACTCCTGTCATACCTTTGAAATAATACGCAAGATGTTTGCGAAACGTCACAATCGTCCCATACCTCTCCTCATGCAACCTCGCATGCTTCAAAACAATCTTTATTCTTTCTTGTTTCGTAATTTCGTACTGTTCGTAATTTCGTACATAATTAAGTATCCATGGATTCCCCAAAGCACCTCTCCCAATCATCACGCCATCAGCTCCAGTTATTTCTAAACATTTTTCAATATCTTCTGGCGCAACCACATCTCCATTTGCTATTACAGGAATCTTGAGCAATTTTTTTATCTCCCCTATTCTGTCCCAATTTGCTTTGCCAGAATATCCTTGTTGTCTTGTGCGCCCATGAATCGAAATCAGATCTGCACCAGCACTTTCAAGTATCTTGGCAAATTCTAATATATCCCGATCATCTGACCAACCAAGTCTCGTCTTCACACTTACAGGAACGCCTAAATTGGCCTTTTTGAGAGCTTTTACTATAGCCTCGGCCCTTTGTGGGTCTTTCATAAGTGCTGCCCCTGCTCCGGCCTTTCCAGCGATCTTTGGTACTGGACAACCCATATTAATATCTATCCCATCTGGCTTATACTTTTTCATGATAATTTGCGCAGCCTCTACTACTGTATCTGGATTACTTCCAAAAATTTGTTGTACAAGTGGTCGCTCAGACTCTTCAAATTCACACATTTTAAGCGTTTTTTCATTTCCACGCACAATTGCCTCAGCACTCACCATCTCTCTAAATATTACGAAATTCTTACTGTCATTCCGAACTTGTTTCGGAATCTTTCTTAAATCAATATTTTCTGATTCAAAAGATCCTGAAACAAGTTCAGGATGACAAGCAGTAACCTCCCTACATATACGACAAAACGGCCCATCAGTCATATCGGCCATGGGTGCAAGTGCGAGAATTGGTTGTGATAATTTTATCCAACTCATAGAGGACTTTTGATATTTTTTAAACTTGGATTAGTGACATGTGTATATATTTGTGTTGTTCTTACGCTTGCATGTCCAAGCAATTCTTGTACATAACGCAAATCCACACCGTCTTCGAGCAGATGCGTCGCAAAACTGTGGCGCAATGAATGAAATGTTGCATGTTTTTGTATTCCTGCTTTTACCAAAGACACGTGAAATATTTTTTGAGGTGTCGCCGCAGTCAATTTACCACCTCTCTCACTTTCAAAAACAAAATCATCTCCATTTTTGCATAACATTATATCTTGTAAATCTTCTATCAACGATTCAGATAGCGTTGTCACTCTATCCTTTCTCCCCTTTCCCCCTCGTATAGTTATTACTTTTTCAAATAAATCAACATCTCTCACACGCAAAGAAATCAATTCACCCACACGGAATCCAGATCCATACGAAATTGCGAGCATCAATCTATGTTTTTTGTTTTTTGGCATTGAAATGATAGCTAACACTTCTTTTTTATTCAAAACAACTGGTAATGATTTACTTCTTTTTGGCATGCGAAATGGCACAAAATCAAGACGTCCATATAATTCTCTATATAAAAAATTTAATGCATTTGCATATAGAGCAATAGTCTGTGGAGCCAATCCCCTATCTTTTTTCTTTAATAGATATTGTTCAATCTCGTCTCGATCAATATTCTTTGGGGGTTTACCAAGCACACGATATATATCTTTATAAACATTTGTATATGCCTCTATTGTGCATGGACTATAATTGATGAGCCTCATCTTTTGTGTTACTATATCTATAAGATTTTTTTGCATATTTGTTATATAAATATTCAGTATAATACACCAATATTGACTATTATGCAATAAGATTCAGTATAACTGCTAGTTATCTGCCATAATTTTTTTTACTTTCTACAAAATATATGAGTGCCGAAAATCCCCAAATGCCTTTCCATCCCGAAAAAGAACGTCCTAGGGAAATAGACAGTGTAATAACCGCCAGAGGTTCCGTTTATCGTTATCTACCAGATGGAACTACTCAGCGATATAAAACCGCCGAGCAAAAAGAATATGAACCTCAAACAGCAATAGTATTTGTGCCTGATTATGAGACTATAAAAAAATCAGCCCCTCCGTCCTTCAATGTTGATACCGTTTTGGGTGAAAATGAAACGCAATGTGAACAATCACTTTTAGAAAAAGTTCAAGGCAAAGGTTCACGTAATTACATTGTTAATGCACAAGGTGCTAAACTGGACACAAAGGAAGCTATCGAACAAGAGACGGGGCCGATTTTTTTAACGTTTGGTTCAGAAAATAAAGTGGATTTCTTTTTGCCCGTCTCCACTAAGCCAAAAGTTGGTTATTACACTTTCGATACTCGTAAATATTACGATCCCCAAGCTGGTGAATGGAAACGGGAAAGGCATTTGGGGAATAAGGTGACTGAAATAAGGTATAAGTAAAAAAAATTACAGCAGATAACAATGTGTATGCGGTTCCGCAAAAAAGACTCAAATGTTTTTAAAGGTATGTCTTTTTTGCTTCACCCACATTTTTGTCCCTCCGAATGGTGGCGAATCAACGTGAATTGAACGTTGCAAAACTACTACTAAATCGTTTAGAATACCGATGAAGACGGGACAAAAACGTCGCATACACATGAACGTTAGCTGAAATAAATTAAAAAACACATGAACTCAAAACTAAACCCATTTCATATTCTTTTAGATTTTGGAGTAATTCTCTATATATTTTTTGGTACAAACCTTCTCACAAACTTTGCTAGAAATCATCTTGTAGCGATGTTTTATATTGTTGCACTTCTTCACATCACTGCACTTGGGTTTGTTCTGTTTGATAAAGTTCGCTCTGACAATTCCAGTTCTCTTGTTGGAGGAGATGAAGAATCATGGCTTGGAAAAATTCAAGGACTTATTTTTGTTTTAGCACTGGGAAGTTCCTTTTGGCTTATTTTTCCTGGTGTTGCAATAAGCGATATTATAGGGCGTGAACTTCCCGGCCTTGGCATACTCATTATTGGAATGATATTTGCCGTATGGATCATACTTGGTATTGCGATGTCGGGTGACGGACAAGGATGGAAAACCCCTTTACAAAAAATGTTATTTGAAAATATATTTCCTGCACTATTTGTTTTTTTATTTTTTATTTGTGCAGAAACACTTATTCTAGCTGTGTCAAATTCACAAACAATTTCAATCGATGATCTTGGGTTTGGAGCAATTATGCTTCTCATCTCATACCTCCCGCTCCGTCTCATGCTCACCACAAAACCCCCAATAAAAAATATAGAATTTTTTTCAGTACTTATAACTGTAAGTATTCTCATTTATAAGATGTTTATCTAATCATAAAAAAATAAAATACCTTACACAAGGTATTTTTTAATTACACGAAAATTGTTCTTCGCCCCGCCGCCACGTCTAAAATGAAGAACCTTTGGCGGCGGGGCCTACGACTTCTAGAGGAAGATCACTCCTTGGAGATCATCTCCTGAATCTCCATGATCTGGTCGACGATCGCGTCGACGAACGCGTCGACCGAGATCATGTCGTTGCTCGGAGCACGGAGTGCAAAGGCGCTCTCCGGGAGATCTACGAAGACCTTCATGCAGATCTCTACCTGCATTCTCCTCGCAATGCTGACGCCCTCCATAATGGAGGGGTCATCGACCTCTATACGCGTCGAGATAAACTCGACGATAATTTCTCGCACACGCTTGCACAATTCATCTCGCAACATCTCACGTACCTCTAAAAAATTTCCTTCACGTTATATCACAAAAATACCTTTGTGTCAATATGCTCTGTGCAGCATAAAAAGCTGTGGAAAACTAATATTTGACGGGTATCTATTAAACTGATATTATCCATGTGTATTTACAATCAAACGCTACATTTGTTGGAACTGAGGTGAGATTCCTCGACTGTGCCGCAACGGTGGTTCTCGATCAAATCGAGACGAGTCCGGTCTTCACATGTAGCGTCAGTCCTCCTTCGCTCTTTGAGCTTCGGTGGACGCTGCCCGAGCAGGCCATGTGAAACAAAGATTTTCTTGATCTTCAAACACTTCCTGCATAAGGAAGTTTTTTATTTATAAGGTAAAAGTATAAAGTACTTTTTACTTTCCCCTTTTTCCTTTTACCTATTTAAAGTCTATGAAAAAAATATTTAGACTAGTTATATTCACAATCTTTTTAACTGGATGTTCAAACGCCTACCCACCTCAAACAGTTACACCAGACGTATCAGAACAAAAAATTGAAATTATTTCTACTTCAACTGAGACACAAGATGTGATGATAAACCAGGCTGAACAAATAGTTGAAGAGACTTCTACACAAAAAACCACAACAACAAGCGAAATACCTGCTGAAGAACCTGAGCAAACAACAATACAAGAAGATCTTAAAGATAAAAACGTACTCATTGTCGAAGGAAAAGAATATACACTCCCCTTTACCGAAAATACTTCTGTACACGACATGATGATGACACTTTCAGCCATGTCATCACAACCATTTTATTTTGAGACAACAGAATTTCCTGGTATGGGATATTTTGTAAATTCTATTAATGGTAAAGAACAAGATGTGAAGAAAGGAATATACTGGATCTATTATGTAAACAATAAGACATCTACCGTTGGTATCTCAAACTATATTATTAAAAAAGGAGACGTAATCGAATGGAAATATGAAACAAGCACATTTTAAAATACTTATCGCATTTTTTGCATTAGCACTACTCTATCCAACAAATATATTTGCCACAGAAGATGTTTCTTCTTTTGATTTAGAAAGTGATGAAGATGAAATTGTGATAGAAACTATCATCCTTACCCTAGAAACTCCAGATGAACCAGAAAACATAGAACTTGAAACAGAACCTTCTGATGGAGAAGAGGAAGGTGAGACTGAAAAGTCGTCTGAAGAAAATAATGAAGAGGGCGATGAAACAGATGTAGTTATAGAAGTCACTGCGAGTAATCCTGGGATATCCTCTGCTTCCACTGAGACAATTCCCCTACCTATATACCCAACAACAACGATTAATTTGCAAATAGAAACGTTTGATACAACACTCTACAATGATGCACTCGTTGTAACTGCATGTCCTAATACAGAAAATGGAATAGAGTATACGCACAACATATGGTGTGCCATAGAGCAGCTTAGTGAACAAAAAGGTTGGATTGTTGCAGACACATGGGGAGCTTATGGGGTTACATATGATATCAACGAATATAAGGGCAATGATTTTTCTGACGGTATGTGGTGGGGCTGGTATAGTGAATTGTCCCCAGGCATGACCGGAGTAAATGCACACACATTATCTGAAAATGAAAATATACTACTCGTATACGGTGTAGAACCCGCAAAAATCACTGTTGAAAATTCTACCCCTGAAGTAAACACTACCACAACTATTGAATTTCAAAAATTTGATTGGGGTACCTTTGGTTGGATACCAAACACAAGTTCTACATTTGTTATAAATAATGAAGAATATTTTGATACAGATGGTATATATGAATTAGAAATCACCACGACGACACCATATGAAATATATGCTACAAAAACAGGATTTTTAAATTCTGAAATAGTTATCATAACACCAACATCAACACCTGATGAAAATAATGAAGAAGAAAACACTGATAATTCAGGTAATGGTGGCGGTACGGTAACACTACCTACAGATGAATTTAATGTGGTCTCGCAAGTTGAAATTGATGATGCTATAAATAAAATACTAGAATATCTAAAATCTCAACAAGATGTTGTAACAGGTGGAATTATTACAGGACATGATGAAATAACAGATAAACCTATTGTCGATGGCAACATGACTGATTGGGCAATCATGTCATTTGGTGCAGATGAACAATACGCAGATGATATTAAACAAAATAATGGAAAATCATTACTTGATTATGAAAAAAGTTATGATCTAGATGCCACAAGTGATGTGAGCGACTGTGCTACATACGCACGACACACATTAGCCTTATTATCAGCGGGTATAGAAAAAACTGATGATTCTATAGTGGGCCTACAAGACAAAATGCATAACATGTGTTATTTAGAAAATTCCATAAACCCAGGAACATATGGTATTGCAGGAACAAATGATGACATTTTTGCACTTCTCGCGCTTCTCTCTATAGAAGATAGCATAGATCAAGAAATTATCACGTACTTGATAGACAAACTACAAAGTACACAGGATACAACAAACGGAGGCTTCTCAATGGGCTGGGGTGTGAGCCCAGATGCTACCGGCGCCTCAATAAATGCACTCAAAAATGCACAAAGCAAAGGTGTAGAACTAGACGAAAATATATTTACCACAGCAAAAGAATATTTAAAAGACAATCAATTTGAAGATGGAAGCTGGGGTTATCTACACTGGGAGACCTCTGAACCAATATCGGATATTCTTACCACAAGTTGGGTGCTCATGGGACTAAATGCACTAGGAGATTCACAAGATGATTGGACCAATGAAAATGGATATACTCCTTTTCATCTTCTTGTATCAAATTTAAATCAAGATGGTTATTATGAAACACAAGATTGGCAAACAGGAGAAACTGTTGTTGATTGGTTCTCAATGAAACATGCAGTACCCGCACTGGCAGGAGCATCATGGCCAATTGTATTAGACCCGATAGTAGAAGATTTTTCAGACGGCGCAACCTTTACCTACGGAAGTGGAGGTGGTGGAACACATACTCCTCCTGTAGAGGAAATAACAACACCTACTACCACAGTAGATATAGTTACCAGCACACTTGACATGGTAACCACGACTGAACAAATCGTTACCACAACAACAGACATTGTCGAGGTACCAGAAGAAGATGAAGAAACACCTACCCAAATCGACGAAACGTATGAATCACCATCCCCTGCCCCAGCAGCACATAACACTCCGCAACCATCAATACGTGGAGAAAAAATTGAAAAAAAACATGAAACCAATATTGGGGATGAGATTAAAATTGAGAGTGATAAACAAAAAATTGAAAAAGATCCCAGCCCTGCTGAAACTACAGCGGACGAAGAAAAAAACAGCCCAATTCCACTAGTAACACTCATTATTACAGGTGGAACAGTACTTATATACGGCGCTTGGAGACTGATCAAAATTCTGATATAATTAGATACCATTAACCTAATAAAAATATGAATAAAAAGCAATACACATTTCTTATCGCAATACTTGTACTAGTTGGTTTTGGAGCTCGACTACTACCTCATCCTGCAAATTTTGCACCCATTGGCGCCCTCGCACTCTTTGGTGGATTATATCTCCCACGAAAGTGGGCTCTTGTCCTACCACTAGGAGCAATGTTTGCTAGTGATATACTTATTGGCTTCTACTCATGGCAAATCATGATGAGTGTATATGTGTGTTTTGCATTGGTTGTAGGTATTGGACTGCTCGTACGTAAAAACAAAAAATTTCACACTATTCTCGGTGGTACAGTACTTGGATCTATCATATTTTTCCTCATCACAAATGCAGCAGTATGGGGATTTGGCACTATGTATACCATCAACTTTTCTGGACTCATGCAAAGTTACTACATGGCACTCCCCTTCTTTCGCAATAGTTTACTCGGTGATTTATTCTTTACCTGTGTGCTCGTTGGTGCTGCTGAGAGTATTCAATATATGTATAGAGTAAAAAGTGTAAAGGTGAAAGTATAAAAGTAAAAGTTACACATACAAAAAAACAGTAGGGATAGGTTACGACCTGTCCCTACTGTTTTTTAAATTATGAATCGACGCCGCTTTGGAGGTCGTCGATCCTAACGTTACCAAAGCGGCGGGGCTCTTGTGCGCATGAAAACCCCCTAGGCCGCGCGACGATAAGCCGCGGCGATGAGAGTGATTGCCGTGTGGAGGTGAGAACTCCGAACTACCAGACTGAACCGGTAGGAGTTCGTCAACGACCACAGGCCGAGACGACGCCGACAGATGAGCTGACCCGTCGGCGGCAGCTTCGCATCGAGTTCATCGGGAAAGTGGGTCCACCAGAACGGGGTCACACCCGACAGGTCGATCGGCTTCTCCGACACGACCGAGATCTTCCACTCACCACTGTGCGTGATGCGGGTCATCACGAACTTGATCTTCTCGTGGGTGAACAAAACGACCGGCCGCACCAACCCATGCAGGGTGTGCTGAGCGAGCACGACGGGCTTGATCTTGTCGAACGACAGCCCGAACTGCTGAGTCAAGGCCGTCTTGACGGTCACGATCGACTTCAGGTCGACAGAAGACCGTCTTTGGTCAGACGAGACACTCCACGAACCCAACTCGACACTCTTCATCTGTACTCCTGTTTTCCCAATCATACGGGACAAACAATAGGCCTAGCGAACAAAAGCATTATAAAATAACATGAATACATCCCTTTGTCAAGGGATGTGACTGTATCAAAAAAGCTCCCAAAAGGGAGCTTCATTCAAACTAATATTCTCTACTAACCAAAGTCATCAAACGTAATCTCTTCACCTGTGTCTGTCACTGCACCACGCTTCTCATCTGCTGATTCCTCAAGAGTAGGCTCTGCCACAGGCAAACCGCCAATAAGTTCTGTAGGAAGCCCCACAGGTGGCTCAGCCGCCTTACCAGCCGCCTTTTGTACCTGCGGAGTTGCCACATGAGACATAGGAAAATGCCACACCGTTGCAAGCTCTTCAATATTTAAAACAAATGGATTGGCTCCAGTATTAATTTTACGTTTACGATATGCTTTGAACAAGTCAGTCTTCTTCTGACCTTGCTTCTTCTTGTTGCGTATATTTGTAGTACTCTGAGGAACAATAGAATTTGCACTTGGGATATTGAACTGATTGATCGCACCTACAAGCGCATTGACGCCACGTGTAGTATTAAAAACTTCCTTTCGTGCGACATACACACCACGCATCTTTGTCTTAAATCCAATTTTTGCAATTTTTTCTTCCATTTTTTCCACCAACTTGCTCTGGCCTGGAGTAAGGAAACGAAGTTGATTTGGATCGCCACCATCATCAGACTTAGCAAATTCCGTTCCTTCTGCACGTATACCTCCAGTCATCTGCGCATTCAGTTCTTCAAAGCTTTTACCCACTTCTTTGGTAATAAAGTTATCAGTGAGGAATCCAAACATACTTTTTCCTGATGCTTTTTTCTCACCTATCATTTCTTTTATCTTTTCTATTGATCTTTCTTTCCAGCTGTTATCAGTAGGTTGTACCATGATCTGAAACCACATCTGTTCTCCATGACCTATGCGAGAAAAACTTTCAAGAAAAGTACCCATAGGATCCTTGAGAACAGTGTCTTTTGAAATATTATGCTCAAATTCTCTATAACTACGAATAGGAAATGCATCGTGTTCCATAAGAGAAAAATCTCCAATCCATACATCATATTCATCATTCGGGTATTTATCAGGAACTTGGGTTACCTACTCCTCTACTTCGGTAATATCTGCATCAGGATACTGTGCGTACAATGACGTCTCTACCAAATCCCGAAACGTCTCTTCTGTCCATATGAGAAACTGAATATAACCTTCTATACTAATAATTTCGCAACTAAACCATCTTTGTTTATATCCTTCTCTAAATTTACCACGTAAATCAGGTTTATCAAATGCACCAGCAAGGTGACTAAACATCTGTTCTACTGCCATCGGTGTTTGCACATTTTCTTGTGGAATATCAATAGCAAGAAGAACGTATTTCCAATTTTCTGTATTCTTATCCTCAAAACGGTCTGCATAAAAAGAAATACCCGCATTGAAAAGAAGCCAAACCAAAAAGATCCAGCCTGCAATCGCAAAAACCTGCACAACAATAGATCCTGCAGGTTGCTCAAAAAAGCGTGATATTGATAGAAAATCTATATAAGCAAATCCAAGGTCCATAGACTAAGCATCTATAAGCTTATAAACAAGTGGATATAGTACAAGAATACCAAAGAACAATATCCACCATCCAAGGGCTCCAGCAACATAGCCAGCCCAATAAATCAAACCAAAAATTACAATAATAATAACTGTAATAAGGTGTCGCATGATTGTGTCACTCATAAAATAGTTTATAAAGTAAAAAGTTTAAAAGTTGTAAAGTTATCAGAGATTTAGTCTTATTATTCTTTTGACTTGATGAACTTTTTTACTTTTTTACTAAATACAGTATATCACAAAAATAAAAAACCCCCTATAGAGGGAGTTTTATGTATGTTAGTGAGATTTTCTATCTATCAGACAACTTCTTCCATACAACAAGCAAGGGGCTTGCCAAGAAAATAGATGAATACGTACCAAGCAAGATACCGATCATGAGTGCGAGTGAGAAATAGTGAATACTGTCACCACCAAAGAAAAAGAGAGCTGACAATACAAGTAATGTCGTAATAGATGTGTTAATTGAACGAACAAGCGTTTCGTTCACACCTTTGTTTACCACTTTGGCAAAATTCTCATATCCATGTTTGATCAGATTTTCACGCACACGATCAAATACAACGATAGTATCGTTGACTGAATAACCAAGAATAGTAAGCATAGCTACCACAAATGGAATATCCACTTCTACACCCATATAGTGTCCAAGGAGTGAGAAGATACCCATAGTAATAATCACATCATGCAAGAGTGCAACAATTGCTGTAATACCATATTTCCATGATTTTACTGGCTTTGAAACTCTACGGAATGCATACGCAACATACGCAACAATTGCAAGTATAACAGCCACAGCTGCCTTAGCAGAACGTTCTTTGAGCTGTGCACTAATTGCAGGACCAATAGTCTCCACACGTTCTTCGAGCAATCTATTTTCTACCACATCACTTTCTTCTACTTCTATATCACCTTCGGACGTAGTATCAACACCTTCTATAATGACTCCTTCAGGTCCAGTGATCTCAAGACCTTCTGCATCAATTACAGATGATTCACCAAGAGATTCAAAATTTTCACGAAGTTGAGACAAGACAGCCTGATGTTCATCCTCTGTGATAAAACGCATTTTGAGAATATAACCATTCTCTCCTGTTGGCTGTACACGAACATTTCCATATTCCTGATCTACGAATACACCTTGCATTTCTTCTAGAGTCGGTCGTTCGTGAGTGAAACTCACTTCGAGAAGTGATCCACCAGTAAAGTCAATACCCGGCTTAAGCCCAAATATGATCAGACAAGCAAGACTTGCCGCAACCAAGAGAGTTGAGAGTCCAAACCAAATGTTTCTTTTTCCTACAATGTTAAAAGTCATATTATTTTTCTTCTTTATATGTACCAACAAAGAATACGCCTCCATCGCGACTCTTGAACCAAGGTACAACGAATCTCAAAAGTACACGAGTTACCACAATGGCACTAAACCATGAAAGTAAAATACCAATAAGAAGTGTTATTGCA
>PKTJ01000037.1 GCA_002869205.1 Candidatus Parcubacteria bacterium
ACTGGTTTTTTTTATTACATCGAGCACCTGCTCTTTTCTGTGAGCCACCTTGTCGACAATCGCTCCAGCGAGGGATGTATCTGTATCTGGTATGTCAGAATCTAGATCTTGTACAATAGGATGGCACGCGGTGGTTTGTATCACATGAATTTGAGGATGTTGTTCACCGCCCCATGCAGATGGTTCAATTGTGTCAAATGCTTCACCCAGTGCTTGTGCAGTAGTACCAGATGATGTAGGGATAAAGATTGCTTGTAAATTTGGTATCCTATTCAATTCATCAGCTAGTTCATAATATCCAAGAAGTGCGTTGTCATCAGTTGATTGGCGTAGGAATTTTATTGAATCATCTTCTTTTTCTAGTTGAAATGCTGTTTGTTTTGGTTTTTCCACTTGTTCGAGTGTTACTTTTGGATCTTCTATAATGGTCGTGAGCACTTGTAATTTTTTTGGATCAATATGTAAACCAATAAAAACACGGAGACGTATTTTTTCTGGATTATTTCTATTGTGAGCTTGTACTGCATGAATAGCGGCAATAGCTGCATTACCTGAAGAAGAGATGACAAATTCGCGATATGTTGGGCCGATCTGATCTGTTCCGTCTTCTAGTTTTGTTCGCTCACCCTTGAAGTATTTTTTGATCAAGAAGGGGATTGAGCGGCCCTTGTGTGATCCATACTTATGTTGATCTTCGCGTTTGAGGTACACTTCGCATCCGAGCGCTTTGTCGAGTTTGGGAAATGATTGCTGAATAGTTTTCATATTTCGGTAATTCGTAACTGGTAATTCGTAACTAGTTACAAGTTACTAATTACTAGTCACTAAGTTTAATTTGATAAAATAGCTTATCTTTGGTAGACTTCTAAACGTATTCTTAATTTTAATACTATGAAGTTAATTTGTCCAGAATGTAAAAATGAAGTGGATTTATCTCGTTATCCAAATCTTGCCAAGGATCAAGTCATTGAGTGCGATGTCTGTGGTATTACACTTTTGGTTACTAATATCGATGGCGAAAATGTAGAGACAGAGATTGTTGATGAAGGGAAATAAGTCAAAAGTTTTAAAGGTAAAAGTTTATAAAGTACGGATAATACCGTATTTTATTTTTTTACATTATAACTTATCCCTTAAATATTTTTTTCTTTAAGTCTCGTAATGTTCCAAATGCCTTTGCTTTGAGAAATTCGTAGCGGACGCTGTTTCCGTGAAATGCTTCTTCATCAAACATGAGATCTACAAACTTTTTAAATCGAAGTGATACAACCTCTATGTCCTCTTCTGGTTCTAGATTTTGTGGTGCCACCTTCTTGCAGTTACGTGCAATATAAGTATAGATAGTCCATTCCATCTTGTTTGAGTATGGCTCTCTCTTTTTGAGGAGTTCCCAGTCATCGGATTCATAGCCAGACTCTTCCAATAATTCTCGCTTTGCCGTTTCAAGCGGGTCCTCATCTTTTTCTACGCGACCACCAAAAGGACTAAAGAATACTTTTGTACGCGGTTGTTTTTGTTTTGCAAACAGAACCTTGTTTTTTTCAGTCGCAATGATCTGTACGGTGTCTGGCCTTCTGAGCATCTCTTGTGTTGTTGTTGATCCATCTTTATTCTCTTGTTCCCAGTGGTATACATTAAAAACTTCTCCTTTGAAAATTTCTTTTGCATCGTCTGGTACTTTCATCATAGACCTGTATTAGTTTTCTTCCTCCCAATTTATTCCGTCAGTTGTAAAAAAAGATATTGGGTGGATCACGGGACTGTTTTCTTCTATCGATAGGTATAGCTTTCCATCTTTTACTGACATAGTGGAAGGATCGTGTTTTTCTTTTGGTGTAGGAAGTAGTTTTATCCATTCAGTACTTCCTTTTTCTTTTGCCAAAATTCCTCCCCATGTATCTTCTGTGTAACCATGATTTACAAACATGAATGCAACGTTTTTGAATGCATACAATTTGGTTATATCGTCACTGTGTGTTTTTGGGATTTGATTTTTATCAATTCCTTCAGGCAGTTGATCAATGGCAGCATTTTCAATGTAATTGAGATTTTGATTTTCTGCGAGTGCTTGTGAAATTAATCCAGAAATAATTTCTACTTTTTTTATCTCTTCTGAATTTTGTTCCATCATTTTTACCTCTGGTTCTTCTTTGCCACATCCAGTTATAAACAGAGTGATGAATAGGAGAAATATTATTTTTTTCATACTTCTTAATCCTTATTTTTTAATTTTTGTAACCAATTCTTCGATCATGCCACGAAATCCGTGACTGCCGAGGAATATAATCACATCATCTTTTTTTGCTTGGTTTTGTAAGTATTCCACACATTTCGTATCATCGTCAATATAGGTTACGTTTTTGTGTGTTTTTGATATGACTTCTG
Source organism: Candidatus Parcubacteria bacterium (assembly GCA_002869205.1). GTDB lineage: Bacteria > Patescibacteriota > Patescibacteriia > Magasanikbacterales > UBA922 > BM521. The sequence goes on from PKTJ01000037.1 coordinate 2,386, forward strand.
ACAGACTTGTGCCATCGAGTGGTGCAGGTTTATCTGGATCACGTTTTATGTTGGTGAGTCGTGGAATGACTACTTCGTCAGCAGATACAAATGCACTATCATAGCCGGGGATTGATTCTTCTTGTCTGTTTCCTGAATTTGGTTCAAACACAGCGGTGATCTTTCCTTGATAAATATTTCGTATGCTACGTAATACAGCTTCTGCTTTTTTGGGAGAGTGTGCAATATCATCAAAAATAGTGACACCATCTGAAGATCTTTTTTCTAATCTGCGTCGTATGTTTTGAAAACTTTGTAAACTCTTTATGATTTTTTTCGGTTTGATTCCCATTTGGTGTGCGAGCGCAAAACATCCAGTCATATTGTCTGCCATATAGTCGCCAAGTTCGTCAGTGTGTATGTAGTATATTTCTCCGTCGTGAATAATATCAAAATCAACACCGTTTG
>PKTJ01000019.1 GCA_002869205.1 Candidatus Parcubacteria bacterium
ATTTGGACGTCTTTCCATTGTTGCGCCGATAGTAAATATGCTCATTTTGTGGATTTTGCCGTGGATTATGGCGATTGGTTTTTTTACTGTGCTGGTAAGTTTTGTTTTTAAACCAGTTGCATTAATTTTATCTTGGATTGCATGGATTGGTATGGAATATATTGTAGTGATTGTGAGATGGTTTGCTCAGTTACGTTTTGCAGCAGTAGATGTACGTTTTCCATTGTGGGTGATGATTATTTTGTATGGAGGGATGATTTTTGTTGTAGTTAAAAAGTTCAAAGGTTCATAAAGTTAGAAAGTTGTGTATAGAACACTTTATAAACTTTCTAACTTTATTAACTTTTAACTACATATATGCAAAAACTCCAAACATTCATCTTGTTAATAATTATTGTTATCGCAGGAATGTTATATTTTGTAAAACGCGAAAAAATAAATGATCATACTTTTTCTGAAAAAAATATTGAACAAATGGATCAACTTCAAATAGTTTTTCTTGATGTTGGCCAAGGAGATGCAACGTTCATAGAATTTCCAAATGGCGAGCAGATGCTCGTAGATTGCGCAGAAGACGGGAAAATTTTAGAGGCTCTCGGTAGGGTGATGCCATATTATGACCGCGATATTGATTATCTTATGATCACGCATCCAGATTTTGATCATTATGGTGGGTGTGAGGAGGTCTTGAATAGATTTGAGGTAAAAAATATTGTTTATAATGGAATGAAAAAGGAGTATGATCCCATGTGGCAATCATTTTGGTGGGCAAAAGAAAATGAGGAGGCGTCTTATTTTGAAATAGATAGAGAGGAAGTCTGGAATATTGCATCGACGACATTGCATTTTTTATACCCAGATCATGCGATAGTAGATGATCCAGGAATTCCCGGATATGACGGTGAGGTGAACACCAATGATACGTCTATTGTTTTTAAGTTGATATATGGGGATAATTCTATACTTCTCACCGGAGATGCCGAACAACACGTCGAAGAATATTTGATTTCTATGTATGGAGATCAGCTTGATATAGATATTCTAAAACTTGGGCATCATGGGAGTGATAGTTCATCGATTCAAGAGTTTATTCAGATCACGAGTCCAAATCAATCTATTGCATCGTGTGGTTTGGAAAACAAGTTTGGACATCCGTCACGACGTGTTTTGAAACGTCTTGATCGCGTATCGAGTACTGTGTGGCGAACAGATTTACAGGGGGACATTACACTTTTAGTAGGCTTGGATAATATAGAGATTTTTGCAAATTGACCTTAAAACAAATAAATCTCAATGTTATAGCATCAAAATATGGAATATGATATACTATTGTCAGCTCATAAAGTTGTAAAGTTTGTAAAGAGCTTGGCAGATATGAAAACTTTATAAACTTTTTAACTTTCTACTTTTTACTTATATATGAGTCTATTCTCAAAATCAGAATCCTACCTAGGAGTTGATATTGGTGCCCACGGCATCAAACTTATTGAACTCAAGAAAACAAAAGGGCGTCCACAATTGTGGACGTATGGTATTTTGGACAAAGATCTGGATATCCATCTTCATGCTGCACAAGAAAAAGACATAAACGATCTCCTGCATGAAGGCGATATTAAATATGAAAATGAGAAGAAAAAACAAGAGAAAAAAAATCCAACATCAATTCAAGAACTTATTATGCAAGATTCTCGTGTAGATGAATATGCAGAATTACTCAAAGCACTACTCAAAGAGGCAAAAGTAGAATCTCGTCGTGCAACATCGAGTTTGCCAGTATCACATGTATTTCATGCAATTCTCAATTTACCAAAGGTAGATGATAAAGAAATTCCCAAGATCGTGCGTGCTGAGGTAGGAAAGATGATCAATAGACCGATAGAGGAGATGCAGGTTGTCCACCAAAAAGTAGGGAATTACCCAGAAAAGGCCAAAAAATATATAACATTGCTTGTCACTGCTGCCCCAAAGGCACTTGTGGCATTTTATACTGCTATATTCCAGCGCGCAGGTTTGCAGCTCGAAGAGCTTGAAACAGAGGCTTTTGCCCTAGCTCGCTCTCTTGTAGGACGTGACAGTACTGTGTCTATGATGGTTGATATTGGTGCAGAGAGGACAAATTTCTTTATTATTGATGGGGGTGTGCCAATGACACATAGAAGTTTGCAGATTGGTGGTAATAATTTTGACAAAATTTTGAGCAATCAGCTTGGGCTTGAAATGGACAAAGTCAAACAGATCAAACGTGATTTGTCATCTTCTGACGTGTCCACTGACTTGTTTATGACATTGCTTGACCCAATTGCAAAAGAAATTCAGTATAGTTTTGATCTCTATTTACGACAAAGTGGTAATGAAGGTAAACGTCCTGAAAAGATTGTACTCACTGGTGGATCTGGTCTTTTCCCACCAATTGGTACCTATATTGAGCAAGAATTTCCTTTAAAGGTATTCGTAGGTGACCCGTGGGCTCGTGTGATTTATCAGGACGGTCTTAAGGGTGTGCTCGATGAAATAGGACCTCGTATGGCAGTAGGAATTGGACTTGCTTTGAGAAATTTCTAACACAACTACTATCCACAGGCCCTTTAGGGCATTTGTGGTTTATTTGATATAATACTTACGTTATTAACCAAATATTTATATGGCTGACAAAGAAATTCATGTGCTTTTGGTGGAGGATGACACATTTTTGGCAAATATTTACAAGACAAAGTTTGAGATGGAGAAGTTTAAGGTGTCTGTGGCTACAGACGGTGAAGCGGGTTTTGAGGG
>PKTJ01000067.1 GCA_002869205.1 Candidatus Parcubacteria bacterium
TAAGGTAAAGATTCATACGGGGCGTACACATCAAATTCGTGTTCATATGCTTGCGCTTGGAGTTCCTGTGGTGGGCGATCCGCTCTACAAGAATAAAAAACTGGTAAAAAAGGGAGATATGGAACTTGATAGATTATTTTTGTGTGCACGAGAGCTTTGTTTTGATGATTTGCTCTCGAAGAGAAAGTGTTTTAATGTGGATCTTCCACAAAAGTTACAAGATTATTTAAAACGTGTAATATAATATGGAAAAACAAGTGTTAGTTATCGCTGGTCCAACAGGCTCAGGGGAGAGTACTATTACAAAGGAAATTATCAAGAAGTTTTCTATATTTACTCGTCTTGTTACAGCCACAACTCGTGAACCAAGACTCAATGAGAAAGACAAAAAAGATTACTATTTTTTTTCCGAAGAAGATTTTAAAAAAGAAGTTACGAGGGGTTCAATTATTGAACATACTTTTGTACCAGGGCGTTCGGTATATTACGGCACGTATAAGCCTGATTTGGATGATAAGCTTGCAAAAGGTCTCAATATAATTGTTAACCCAGATGTGGTAGGGGCTCGATACTATAAAGAACATTATAATGCGACAACTATATTTATCAAGACAGAGTCCGTAGGTGTCTTAAAAGATCGCCTGGTCAAGAGAGACTCAAGCATAAGTGATGAGGAGCTCGATAGACGTCTTGAGGCGGCTAAGTATGAGCTTGATAATGAAGAGGATTTTTATGACCATGTGGTAATAAACACAGAAGGGAAGCTTGAAGAGGCGGTAAATGAGGTGGTAGAAATACTAAAAAGAGATAAATATAGGCTTAGTTAAGCCAAAAGGCAAGACTTGACAAAAAAGTAAGAATATAGTAAACTCATGACACTTTAAATAACAATATACGACGTTGGTGGTAGCTATTGTATCAACCTCTCGCTTAATAATAATCATATGGCAAAAGAAGTAAAAGACGTACGCGATGAACTCAAAGCGGGTATGATCGTGAAAGTACACCAAAAAATTAAAGAAACCAATACTAAAGGTGAAGAGAAAGAACGTATTCAGATTTTTGAAGGAATTATCCTAGCAGTGAAGCATGGTAAACAAGCCGGTGCCACAATCACTGTTCGCAAAGTATCAAATGGTATTGGAGTAGAAAAGATTTTTCCTATACATTCCCCTGTTGTTGAAAAAATTGAACTTGTGCGTCAAATGAAGGTGCGACAAGCTCGCCCATTCTATATCAGAACACATAAGAAAAAGCTAAAAGAAGTGAAAGAGGAAAAAGTGGAAAGTAAAAAGTAAAAAGTTTAGAAAGTTAAAAACCGCCAGATGGCGGTTTTTTATTTGTGAGGATTGCTGTTTTATTTCAATATCCCTTTCAAATATTTTCCCGTGAAACTCTTTTTTTCTTTTACGACATCTTTTGGAACACCTTCGAATACAACTTCACCACCATGTTTACCGCCTTCGGGTCCAAGATCAATAATCCAATCACTTGATTTTACAATATCAAGGTTGTGTTCAATGATGAGTACCGTGTTTCCTTTGTCTACAAGTTGGTTTAGTACGTGGAGAAGTTTTTTGATATCTTCAAAATGAAGACCAGTACTTGGTTCATCTAGAATGTATAGTGTTTTTCCTGTAGACCTACGAGAGAGTTCTGTGGCGAGTTTGATACGCTGTGCTTCACCACCAGATAGCGTTGTGGCAGGTTGACCGAGCTGTAAATAACCAAGACCTACGTTACGAAGGATTTGTAATTTTTCGGTAATGTTCTTTTTTCCTTGGAAAAATTTGTATCCTTCCTCGACAGTCATCTTGAGGACCTCAGCAATATTTTTTTCTTTGTAATGGATTTCGAGAACATCTTTTGTATATCGTGTACCATGACATTCGCTACATTCTACATATACGTCATTCAAGAAATGCATAGGAATAGTGACATATCCTTCACCCCCACACGCTTCACATCGTCCATCTCCCTTTACATTAAAACTAAAGGTTCCTGCACTGTATGCACGCATTTTTGATTCGGGAAGCTCTGCATAGAGGTCGCGGATTAGCGTGAATACCCCAGTATATGTTGCAGGATTGCTTCTCGGGGTACGTCCAATAGGAGTTTGATCAATCGTAATCACTTTATCAATATGGGAGAGTCCTTTGATTGATTTGTGAATTCCAGGTTCAGCTTTTGCGCGGTAAAATTTCTTTGCCAGAGCCTTGCTCAAGATATCAAGTATCAACGTTGACTTTCCAGAACCAGAAACACCAGTGATACTTACTAATTTTCCGAGTGGAATGTTAACTTCAATATTTTTAAGGTTGTTTGCTTTGGCACCTTGGATAGTAATATTTTTACCATTTCCTTTTCGCATCTTTTTTGGTGTACTGATTTTTTCTTTTCCGGTCAAATATCGTCCAGTCATGGATTTGTTGGATTTTTTTACTGCCATTGGAGTGCCTGCCGCCATAATTTCACCACCATATTCACCAGCCCCTGGACCAATATCAATCAAGTAATCAGCCGCTTCCATAATAGCTTTGTCATGTTCTACAACGATTACGGTGTTGCCGCTATCACGCAAAGATTTGAGTGTATTGATGAGTTGGTCATTATCTTTTGAGTGCAACCCAATAGAGGGTTCATCTAGTATATAGATAAGCCCAGAGAGGCCTGCAGAGAGTTGTGTTGAGAGTCTGACACGTTGAGACTCACCACCAGACAGTGTGTTGAGACTTCTATCAAGTGTGATATAAGAAAGTCCTACATGGAGAAGGTGGTCAAGTCTACGATTAATTTCTTTAGCAATTGGTGCGGCCACATCGCGTTCTTCTTTTGATAGTTTTTTACTTGATGCCGATTGCTTGTTTTCTAAATTCTTGAAAAAAACATATGAGTCTTCAATGCTCATTTCTACAACATCAGCAATAGTGACGTCTCCAATGCGAATGTAGAGACTGTCTTGCTTGAGACGTCTTTTATTACATACAGAACAATCACGTTCGCGCATGTATTGTTCAATCTCTTTTTTTACATATTCAGATTTGGTTTCCAAATATCTATTTGTTAGATTTGGTACCACACCCTCGTATACTTGCTTCTTTCCATTCACATCGTATTTTTGTCCATCAGTACCATAAAATATGATGTCGATAACACTTTGTGGTAATTCTTCTACGGCAATATCTACAGAGAAGTCATGAGCTTCTGCAACACGAACCAAAATGTCATTATATTGTTGTTGGTTTCCCACGAGTCGTGTCCATGGTTGTATCGCACCTTCAGCTAATGTGAGTTTTGGGTTTGGAATTACAAGTTCGGGATCTACTTCAAGTGTTTTCCCTAGTCCCGTACAGCGTGGGCATGCACCATAAGGACTGTTGAAGCTAAATGAACGAGGTTCAATCGGGGAAAACGTTTTGTTACATTCATTACAAATAGGAACTTGTGAAAAGAGTAGTTCTTCATCTGTATCAAGATCAAATAACTTGGCAAATCCATTTGCAAAATCGAGCGTGCGTTCAATTTCCTTTGGTAAGTCGCTTGGTAAAATATCATTTAAATTTCCAAGAACAATATCTATATCATAAAGATACTCAGGATTGAACGTGTAGTTTTTGATATTTTTTATTTTTGTTTCTACACCATTGATAAGAAGTCTTGGGTAACCAGTTTTTTCCAGTCGTGCGCGTACTTCTTTGGTCGTGACTTTTTGTTGGCGTATCACCGGTGAGAGAAGGAGCATGTCTTTCTTCTTTTTTGCTTCTCTTCTAATGCTCTCTATAATTTTACCTGTTGGATGAGAGTGGACTGGCTTATTACAGTCAGGACACCACTGAGTTCCGATGCGTGCAAACAGTAATCGTAGATAATCATATACTTCGGTGGCCGTACCCACGGTAGATCGAGGGTTTTGGGTGAAGTTTCTTTGGTTGATAGCGATGGTAGGTGAGAGCCCAGCTATTTCATCTACATCAGGTTTGTCCTGCATGTCCATAAATTGTCGTGCGTAGGCGTTTAAACTTTCTGCATAGCGTCTCTGACCTTCTGCATAGATAGTGTCAAAGGCAAGAGAGGACTTTCCTGATCCGGAAAGTCCTGTGATAACGACAAATTTATTTTTGGGAATCTCGAGTGATATATTTTTGAGATTGTGTACTCGAGCGTTTGTAATTTTTATTGTACTATTTTGCATAATAAAACAGTTATTAGTCTTCGTCTTGTATTCGGGCAACGTTTATATCTATTTGATATCCAGACATAATTTGTTCCGTAGTAATAAAAAAAGATTCAGACATTTGTTTTTTTATTTGTTTTTCTTTTATATTCGATGCAATGCCTACAAGAGTCGATCTACCTCCGTTATTTCCCAAATATGCGACTTCTGAAGATGGGTCCCATGATTCATTAAATTCAACATCAAGTAAAAATCCTTTTAGACCATCAAAATGGGAACATATGGACTGTGCTTTTTTGATTATGTCTGCTTTATCTCCTTTAAGTGCATACCATTGTTTTTTTAGTGCAGAATTATCAACTTGAGTGTCTGCCCCGATAATGGTTGTGCATCCGTCAGGGTTGATTAAAGGGACTCCATTGTATGTATTACATATCGCACATAGTTCGATGTCATCTCCAATACCTTCTACCCACGGAAATTCCCATCCTTCTGTTACTGTTTGTATCATTGCCTCATCCATGCCGTCTATGATGTTTGAATTATAAATATTACCCGCAATTACACCTTCATGACATCGTGATTTAGATTCATCGAATTGTCGGGCGCATACACCATCATTTGTTTCTTCGCACGAATGGCCTTTGCAGGTGAGTCCCCCTGATTTATCTTTAAAGTATTCGTTTCCGCAAACTGTTTGTTTTGGGGATGTGTCGAATTTTGCTATTTTATATCTTTCTGTCTTTAATTCACTTATTTTTTTTTCATCTATATTTTCATTTGCGTTTATTGCAAGAGCAAGCTTGTCTGTTTCTGAAAGTGTCCGACACCATGGTGGAACAAGACCTTGAGTATTAATTGCCCAAATGGTTGGAAGCCTTAAATTTACCAAATATGGATTGACCAGATTGAGTATGCTGTAAGATAAGGCTAGAAGTACGAGGCCCATGAGTGCGCCACCTATTTTTTTCTGTGCTTTGGTGATCATTTCAGGGCTTCCACCTGAAAAAGTCCATATAATACCACCAAGAATGATCATGGCTACTGCCACAACTGAGCCAATCATAAACCCATATCTATAGATATATTGTATAAAGTCGACAATATTAGAAAATTCTGTTTTTCCACCGAAATTTATATTTGTAACCGCTGTTCCTGCTGGGAGACATAGTCCGAGTTCTCTGTCAGCAACATCTTTTTCTGTACCACATGCAGCAAGCGCGTCCTTATGTTTGCTTGCTGAATAAAAACCTTCAGACACCTCTGTTGTGTCGACAAGACCTTCTCGAAATTCCAAACAATCTTCTTTGATCCAACATCGTTGGTCAACCTGTGCTTGAGCTAGACCAGGTAATAAAAAAAGAGATAGGAGATATAGACCAATAATTATTTTTTTCATAATTATTTTTTTAGATATTTGAGAATAAGGCCGTCCCACTCTTCTCTTGTAGGAACACCCTCTATAACTTCGTTGTTGATGATATATGTTGGTGTGCCTCTTACACCTATGGCAATTGCGTCGTCATTGTCCTGAGTAATATAGTTACGATATTTTTGTCCTTTGAAACATGAATCAAACAGTTCGTGGTGCAGGCCTACATTTTGTGCAGAAGCATAGAGTCCTTCATCGTCTAATATTTTTTTTTCAAAAAGATCATTATGATATTCCCAAAATTTATTTTGTTCCTGAGCACACGTACTTGCGATGGCTGCATTGTATGACGCAGGATGAATAGACGTGAGGGGGAGTTGTTTGAAAACAAATTTTACCACAGGGCTGTATTTTTCTGTGAGGTGTTTGAGTGTTGTATATTGTTCTTGGCAATACGGACATTCGAAGTCAATGAAAGATACAATGGTAATTTGAGGGCTTAGTGACCCTTGTGTAGGATTGTGTGACTGGATGTATGTTTCTTGATCTTCTACAAAAAGAGGGGCTGCCTCTTTTGATATGGTGGTGAATTTTTCTTCAAATTTTTGTGTCAACTTAGCTATATCTTTCGTATCTCCGAATTTGAATTGCCATGTATAATATACAAAAAATCCTATAAATAGGATGATAATGCCACCTATTATGGTCCCTACAATGCTGAAAAATATTTTCCAAAATTTAGCATGACGTCCTTCCATAAGAAGTAGTGAAGAATAACGCAAATAGTATACCATAATTTGGGAAATGTCAACAGCGGGACCACCTTGTCCTGTGTGGGTTGATTCTTGACATATAGGGTCTTATCTGATAAACTGGTTTTGCTTTCACATCTTGTCGAGAGTCGATTATTACGGTATACTTTAACTGAATATTTTCGTATGATGTCCTCAATTTTCTCAATTATACAGATTATCCTTGCCGTCATTCTGATTGTGGTTGTTTTGTTACAACAAAAAGGATCAGGACTTGGAGCCGCTTTTGGTGGTTCTGGCACGGTATATACTACTCGTCGTGGAGTTGACAAAGTATTATTCCAGGCGACTATTGTTATTTCAATTCTTTTCTTCCTTATTGCACTAATCAATTTGGTTGTATAACCGAAAAGTGTGTCTACTTCTTTCAAGGACAAAATCGTCTCGATTTTGAGACGAAAAAAACACAAAGATGCAGGTCGTGTTGTCGAAAAAAAACATGATTTGACACTTGTTACACATGCTCACAAACGTATGATACCTTCACTACGTCAGTTTTTAAGTATAGGGACAATTTTAAAGGGAAAAGAAAAACTTGTGTTTTTTTTCGCACTTGCCGTGTTTGTGGTAAGTTCGATATGGGGAAGTTCAGTACTTTCATCTCAGTATCGTGTCGAGGTTCCTTCTGTTGGTGGATCATATACAGAAGGTGTTATTGGGTCAGCACAATCTATCAATCCTTTGTTTGCGATGCTCAATGATGTTGATCAAGATATTACACAGATCGTATATTCTGGGTTGATGCGATATGACACACAAAGACGATTGGTCCCAGATCTTGCTGTTAAATATGATGTGAGTGAAGATAAGAGAACATATACATTTGAGCTCAAAAAGGATGTTGTATGGCATGACGGACAACCATTTACTGCAGACGATGTAGTGTATACGTTTGAGATGATCCAGGACGAGCAAGTAGGAAGCCCTCTTTCAGTTACGTTTCAAGGTGTTGTGATAGAACGTGTCGATGAGTATACTGTGCGATTTACTCTCGAAGAACCATTCCCTTCATTTGTTTCAAGTTTGACCAGAGGTATTTTGCCTGGTCACATTTGGAATGAAATTCCAGTGGACCAGATGCGTCTTGCAAAACGTAATCTTCAACCAATTGGTACAGGTCCTTATATGTTTGAGCGCCTAGTAAAAGATGAGAATGGTTTCATCCATCGTATAGAATTAAAACGTTTCCAGGATTTTTATCGTGTGTCTCCTTTTATAAAATCATTTGCATTTGAATTTTTCAATGAATACGAAGGTCCACAAGGTGTGGTGACTGCACTGCGTGAACAAAAGATAGACGGTATACATTTTGTTCCATTTGAATATCGTGCAAAGGTGGAGCGTAAACATGTCACTCTTCATACATTACAATTACCACAATACACTGCCTTGTTTTTCAATCAAGATAAAGGACTCATGGAAGACAAGAATACACGTCTTGCTCTTACACATGCTCTAGACAAGGAACGCGTTGTCCGTGACATTTTGGAAAATGAAGGAAAGGTAATACACGGGCCTATCTTGGACGGTTTTCCTGGGTTTAATACTGATATAGAAAAAAGAGAATTTCTCGTAGAAGAAGCAAACGCATTGTTGGATGAATCATGGGATCGTATTTCAGCAGATGATTACCGTACACTGTTGCGAGATGAACGTGTAAATCAAATTATAGAAGAAAGTGCTCCAGTAGAAAATATTCCAGAAGGTGATAACGAAGAAGAAGTTCCAGAAGAGGTTGAGACCGATGTAGAAAATGAAATTTCTGAAACCGAAACCCCAACAAGCACGTTAGATGTAGATCAGGTGAAGACAGACGTAGATCAAGAGTTGGATAACGTGCTTGATGAGGCACAACTATTTTATCGCTACCCAGAAGATGGGGAGCAAGATGACATCTTGGAATTAACACTTGTGACAGCGGCAACACCAGAGTATACCAAGGTTGCTGAAATAATTGCTGGATATTGGCAAGATGTTGGTATAAAAGTAAATATACGTTTCGTGGATCCCAAGGATATGACACGTGAGGTGTTGAAGACAAGAGATTATGATGTCCTTTTGTACGGTGTTATTATTGGAAGTGATCCTGACCAATATCCGTTCTGGCATTCAGATCAAACCACATACCCAGGTCTCAATTTATCATATTATGTAAACAGAAGTGCTGATGAATTGCTCGAAAAAATAAGAGAGACTGATGATGAGCAAGAACTCATTACATTATATACAGACTTACAAAATACTCTTTTGGAAGATGTGCCCGCAGCATTTCTCTACACACCAACATATACCTATGTGTTGACCGAAGATATCAAAGGGTTTGCTGTAGACCGCATTTCTCATCCATCTGACCGTTTTTCAAATATAACAGAGTGGTACATTGGTACCAAGAAAATTTGGAAACTCAATTAATTACGTGACATACATAGTCATGTAATCTTCTTTCTTTTTAAATATATATTTTAGGATTGGCGAAATAGTATGTATCGTCATATCCTCTTCTTCAATATACATACACTATTAATTATTATTTTATGGATAGACAAGTACGTACATCTCGTACGCCTTCTCGGCGTAGCGGGGGTACACAGCGTAAGCGTCGGACATATTCGTCTCAGACGTCTTCACGTACACAGACAAAGAAAGCAAAGCCAATTAAAAAGACTTCATCTCAGGCACGCAAAAAACGTCAGACCAGAAGCTATAATACCGCTTCATCTTCTGCTACGTCAAAAAATTTGCGTATCATTCCACTCGGTGGATGTGAAGAGGTGGGGAGAAACATGACCGTATTTGAATACGATGGTGATATTGTGATTCTTGATATGGGGATTCAGTTTCCCGAGGAAGATATGCCAGGTATTGATTACATCATTCCAAACACACGGTATTTACAAGGTAAAGAAAAAAATATCAAAGGTGTTGTATTTTCTCATGGACATCTCGATCACATTGGTGCCGCCCCTATTTTGTTAGAAAAGTTGGGTAACCCAACTATTGTGGGACGTGATTTGACATTGGCGCTTATTAGACACAAGCAGGATGACTACAAGAAAGGAACCGCAAAGAAACTCAAATCAATTCGTATCAAAGGAATCAATGACGTTTTGAAAATGGGTAAATTTACGATCAAATTTTTTCAAGTTGAACATTCCATCATGGATGCTGTTGGTGTAATCATTGAGACACCAAATGGTACCGTAATTCATCCGGGAGATTGGACACTAGAGCGTGACAAAAAAGGTAAACCAACTGTGGATTATAAACACCTTAGTAAATTAAAAGCACCAACTGTTCTCATGCTTGAGAGTCTTGGTGTAATGCATGAGACACATGGTGGTAGTTATGAAGAGATGTACAAAAATTTACAAAGTATCTTAGCAAAGGCTCCGGGGCGTATTATTATTGGTACATTTTCATCTCAATTGGAGCGTATCAAATGGGTACTCGATGCTGCACAAAAGCTCGGAAAGAAAGTGGCACTTGATGGATATAGCATGAAGATGAACGTGGAGATGGCAAGAAAACTTGGGTATATAAAGATTAACAAGAGTGTGCTCATTGATATTCGTCATGCAGATAAATATCCAGACAACAAGGTGGTAGTAATGTGTACCGGTGCCCAAGGAGAAGAAAATGCAGTGCTCATGCGTATTGTGAACAAACAGCATCGTACTATTGAATTACGCAAGAAAGATACTGTTATTTTTTCTTCATCAGTGATCCCCGGTAATGAGCGTTCTATACAACGTCTCAAAGATAATGTATATCGTCAGTGTGACAATGTGATTCATGGTGAAATTATGGATGTACATGTGTCAGGACATGCAACGCGTGAAGATATTTTGGAAATGATTCGTCAGATTAATCCAACATATTTTGTGCCTGTATACGCAAACCATTATTTTCTCAAGGAAGCTCGTAAGCTTGCTGCACAAAATGGTTTTATTGAAAAAAACATTTTTGTCCCAGACAATGGAACAGTGATTGAAGTAAATAAAAATAATGCAAAGGTCTTGGCAAAAAAAGTACCAAGTGATTATGTATTTGTAGATGGTCTTGGAGTGAGTGATACACAAAATATTGTGATCCGTGATCGCCAAGCTTTGGCAGAAGATGGTATGATTGTGGTAATTACAACAGTTGATACAAAATCAGGAAAACTTATTCAAAATCCAGATATTATTTCACGTGGTTTTGTATTTCTCAAGGACAATAAAGAGTTGATCGAAGATATTCGTCACAAGGTGAAGCATCTTGTCCTCAAGTCAGACCCACTTACATGGGCTGATACCAATCAAATCCGTAACAATATTAGGGATAAGATAGGACAGTTTGTTTTTTCCAAGACGGAAAAGCGTCCGATGATTTTGCCGGTGGTGATAGAGGTGTAATTTAAAGTTCAACAACAAAAAACACATCTGCAATACAGATGTGTTTTTCTTTCCGGTCGAAAGCGCGCACTAGAATGCTTTCGACCATTCTCCTATAGTCAGTTCTGGGTTGCAGCCACCGGTGAGCTGAGCTTGTTCGAAGCCGCCGGTGATCGCGCACCACAGAGAAAGAGCGAGTAGGGCCAAGAGGACCCAGTAGATCCATCGCCCGTTTTGGAACGGCTCCATTGAGACCTCCTATTGCCGTTGAGTCTGTAATCTAACATGCCTATTTGTTCATGTCAAAAGTTTTCCACAAGAGTGGTTGACAGAAGGGTGTTTGATATAGTAATGTACTGGTACATCAGTACGCTATGAATCATGCAAAATATACAAAAGAACTTACCAATATCTTTGCCCAAATAGGTGACAGGGATCTTCTGGATGAATTTCTCAAAGATTTGCTTACGCCATCTGAATATAAAGATATCGTTACGCGATTGCAGATCGTAAAGATGCTTGATGCAGGTGTATCACAACGTGATATCGCAGCTAAATTAGGTGTGAGTATTTCAAAGGTGACGAGAGGTTCGCGTGAGCTTTTGGATGATAAGGGTGGGTTTCGAAAAATTTTGGATACCTATTATAAAAAATAATATGATGATATTTCTAAAAAATAAGACATGGCGATGGGCTTGGCGGTGAGGCAAAGTCTGTTTAGTGTATTTAATTTTTTAGAAAATACTCTGGGCTTTGCCAGAGTTTTTTTATTTATCATTTTATAATTGTATATGATTACAGCAAACAAAATATCAATCGAAGTATTACCAAACAAAGAAGGATACTTTGGTGAATATGGGGGACAACTTGTCCCACCAGAACTAAAGACGGAGTTAGACAATATTGCGTCAGCGTATGAAGAGATAAAAGATGATCCTGATTTTATCAAAGAATATAATGACCTACTGAAGCACTACGTGGGTAGACCTTCTCCATTATATTTTGCAAAAAATCTAACAGAAAAATTAGGCGGTGCAAAAATATATCTCAAACGAGAAGACTTAAATCACACCGGTGCACACAAGATAAATCATTGTCTGGGAGAAGCACTTCTCGCAAAACGAATGGGAAAGAAAAAACTACTCGCTGAAACAGGTGCAGGTCAACATGGTGTGGCACTGGCAACTGCTGCCGCGATCGTAGGACTGGAATGCGAGATTCATATGGGGGAAATAGACGTGCACAAAGAACATCCAAATGTGGTACGTATGAAATTACTTGGTGCCAAAGTTGTTCCGGTAACTTCAGGAGGGCGATGTCTCAAGGACGCAGTCGACAGTGCGTTTGGGGTGTATATGCAGGATTTTAATTCTGTGATGTACGCAATAGGTTCAGTAGTGGGACCACATCCATTTCCCGAGATGGTTAGAGACTTTCAGTCAGTCATAGGTCGAGAAGCAAAAGAACAGATTGTGGAACATGAAGATAAACTTCCTGACTATCTTATCGCGTGTGTTGGAGGTGGTTCCAATGCTATTGGTTTGTTTTATGAATTTTTAGATACTAAGGTGAATATGATTGGTGTAGAACCAAGTGGAAAAAGTTTCAAGCCTGGTGAACATGCAGCAACCATGACGCTCGGTAAGCCAGGGGCGTTACATGGCATGCTTACCTATTTTCTCCAAGATGATGAGGGCGAACCACTGCACGTTCACACAATTGCGTCGGGTATGGATTATCCAGGGGTTGGACCTGAACATTCTTACCTCAAGGATCAAGGGCGTGTAGAGTATGTGACAATCGATGATGAAGAAGCTCTTGAGGCATTTCAAGAATTATCAAAAGTTGAAGGAATTATTCCAGCTCTTGAGAGTTCTCATGCATTATCTCATGCGATGAAGCTTGCTCCGACGCTTGATAAAGATAAGACAATCATTGTTAATCTTTCTGGAAGAGGAGACAAGGATGTTGACTTTGTGGTTGATAGATTGGGTATGTAGTTTTCCACATAATATGTTGACGTTTTTGTAGAGTGTGGTACCATAAAACTAGTATGAAACACATGCAGAAAAACTTTTTCTTTTTCTTCTTTACCCCGCAAGACTCGGTGGCGTGTTTATAATAGTATAACAATATAACACAACCCGCCGAGTAGGCGGGTTTTTGTTTTGAGGGTTTTTGTGAGTGTCTTTTGAAAAGATATTTACAGGATCCTTTAATTGTCTAACCCTGTGTAGGAGATACGTTATGCCGTCGAAGCATCAGGTGCGCAAGGCAGCAAGTTTTGTGGCTGGACTTAGCGAAGGTCAGTTCGTAGAATTCAGGAGGGATGCCCTGAATGGTTATTCTGCAGATAGCGGGACTCGCCGCGACAAGGCTATCTGGGTCTTTCGTGCTCTTAAGCACGGTCAAAGCGAGTTCGTCGTACGCGCTCGGTCTGGTCGACATCCGACCGTTCACCCGTATCAGGGTCCATCGCGTTCATTCTCCAATCCGGACGCCCGCCTGGGCGATGACTACGGATTCTAGGGATCCGGTAGTGTCGCGCGACATCCTCGTCGTGCGTCAACTCAAAACGAGACTCGGGGACGTACCAGAACGTCCCCATCTCAATTGTCTTATTAACTATGTTGATAGTACAATTGAGTTGATTTTATAGAGTCATTGGGGTAAAATATGATTACTTATCAATATAATTTGTATATGAGAAAGGCAGTAGACGCGAGGAATATAATGCCAGATTTTGAACAAACAGACTCTCCAGAATCATTAGACATGTTACGAGGTGAAATTGATGAGGTAGATAGAGAAATGATAGGTCTATTGAAGAAAAAATTTGTATCAGTAGATGACATTAGCCGCTTACAGGCAGAGCAAAATATAGACATTCTCAATGAGATAGATAAAAATTTTCTCGAGCTTTTCCAGAGAAGATCCGAGATAGTCCATAAAATAGGTCTTCTCAAAAAACAACAAGGCCTCGATATTCTCGATGAAGGTAGAGAAGAAGTGCTCAGAAAAAAACATGATGCATGGGCACAGGAATATGGTCTAGATCTTGAGCATGTAAGACAGTTTTTTCAAGAAATCATGAGACGAGCAAAAGAAGCACAATCATTATTATAATATTTATTGTTTCATTATAATCTGTATGACAAAAAAGAAGATAATCTATTCAGGTATTCAGCCAACAGGCAATCTTCATATTGGTAATTATTTAGGTGCGGTAAAGAACTGGGTTGCGTTGCAAAACTCTGGAGAATACGAATGTCATTTTTGTATTGTCGACTACCATTCTCTCACCGGAAACATCAGTGCAAAAGATCGTCATGATCAGATTATTCGAACCGCTGCAGAATTACTTGCTGCAGGTATTGATCCAGAAAAATCAGTTTTTTATGTACAGTCTCATGTACCAGAACACACTGAGCTTGCATGGATTTTCAATACGGTGACACCAATAGCAGAGCTCGAGCGCATGACACAGTTCAAGGACAAATCACAAGTACAAGCAAAAAATATAAATGCTGGTCTTTTTACATATCCAGTTCTTCAGGCTGCAGATATTTTACTTTATCACGGAACTCACGTACCTGTCGGTGTTGACCAAGTTCAGCATGTTGAATTAACACGCGATGTTGCTCGTTGGTTTAATAAAAAGTACGACAAGTACTTTCCAGAAACAAAAGCACTTCTTACTGAAATCCCAAAGGTAATGAGTTTGCTTGAGCCTGTGAAAAAAATGAGCAAAAGTTTGGGAGAAGGTCATGTGATCGAACTAGCTGATGAACCAGAAGTAGTAGAGAAAAAATTAAAAAAAGCAGTAACCGCAACCGAAGGTGGAGACAAGGCACCTGGGGTAGAAAATCTTCTTACATTACTCGAACAATTTTCCGCCCAAGGCGGATCCGCCTTGGGCGGAGGTGCTAGTGATGTTTATAATAAGTTCAAAGAGTCACAAGAAGATGGCTCAATTCGTTATGGAGATTTGAAATCAGCTTTGTCGCAAGAAATTGCTAACTATTTTGCAGATTTTCGTACCAAACGAAACGAGCTTCTCGAAGACCATGATAAAATAGCAGAAATATTGATGTCAGGAGCAAAAAAAGCTAGCAAAACAGCAATGGAAACTATGGAAGACGTGAGAAAGATGGTTGGTATACGTTGATGTATGTATTTTTGATACGGTAGTTATACACACCAGCCTCTGGCTGGTTTTTGTTTAGTTTTATGGCTAATATGAAAGTACAGAGCGTATAATAAGTGTCTATGTACTATTGACACATTGCCTCTATGTCCTTATAATCAAGACACATAAAAAGAGGGAATATGTATATTTTTTAACAAACACATGAAGACTCGGCAACAGGCTGGGTTTTTTTATCCAGAGAACAAGTCCACATCGCTTATATATAATATATCTTTATGAAAAAACTATATGTACCACTCGTTTCTGTCGCATTATTCGCGTTTGTTTTGTGGCACCCGTCGACCCCTGTACTTTCAGCAGACTCTACTGACCTGCAGATGCAGGTAGATTCATGTAGTCAGCGAGAAGATGGTGCTGATTTTGTTATGTATGGCACACCGATTTCTATGACAAATGGATGTGCTACCAGTAACGGGGTGTTTCAGTATGAATATGAGTGTTTGTCTGACACAGAGCTTATGGTGCGTAAGTATGGTGAATGTAGTATGTATACCAATAATGATGTGCCACAGACAGTAGACGATGTATACATGCTACCAACTCCAAGTAAATATCATTTGAGTGGATTTAATTCATATAATGAAGAAAATAGTTTTTATATTCGTGGTGGCTGGAAAGATGTTCGTATTCGTATGGATTACAATCCAGCACTTAGTTTCGAAGGTTATGATTATCTTGAATTTGATATTGATGCCAAGCTCGTAGAAGGGACTGCAAGTAAGATAACACCATCAAACGTAACTGCTGAAATATATACATACAGAAAGTGGAAAAAAAGTTCCGCGCGTGTTGCACTTCCTTCTCCTGTTGTTGCGGGAGAAAAAGTTCATGTAAAAATTCCTATTGTTGATTTTTTCTCAGACGAATTTGATATCACACAAAATAAGTTTTTGTTTGTAAACTTTTTTGCACCAGGAGGAAGACTTAATGCAGATGTGCATATTACAGATATGAAACTGACAAAAGATGAGGTGGTAGAACCAGAGCCAGAACCAGAAGACCCACCAGTCGAAGAACCAGAAGATCCTCCTACAGAAGAGCCGGGCTCACCTCCTGTCGCCCAAAAAGAATATATGTCATTGCCACAGTATTCAGGATACAACATCAGTGGTAGCGGATCTGTGGATGGTGAGAATGCGTACATTCGTGGAGGTTGGGGTAATATAGAAGTTCGTTTTGATTATAACCCAGCACTTAATTTTAGTAATTATGAAGCTTTGGAATTTGTCATGGATTTTGACATGCTTCCGACAACCGCAGATGCCGTACGTAATGGTGATATAACTACAGAGCTCTATACCATGAGTGGGTGGGGAAATGAATCTGCACATGTTACCTTGCCGAGCAGTATAACCAATGGAAATCAGGTGACGGTTCATGTACCGCTGAACAATTTTGAGTCGTCTGCGTACAATCCCGCTCATATTAATTTTATATTTTTTAAATTTTATCCAGAAAGTGGAAATCTTGATGCTGATGTAGTGATTCGTGATATGAGACTCGTGCGCACCGTAACTGGTGATGGAAATACAGATCCGGACCCACCAACTGATCCACCAGATGAAGAGCCAGAGCCAGAAGATCCTCCTACAGAAGAGCCAGAGGATCCAGAGCAGCCACAAGACATGACAGAGGATGGAAATATCAGTAGTATTGGTTTGGTCACACAAGATATTATTAAGGTTACGCTCAATGGAAATGTAAATGTGTCTCAGATGGAAAATAGTTTAAGATGGAGTATTATCTCATCAGATGATACGCAATATGATACGACACTTCATCCTCGAGATATCGATAGATTCTCTATGGTTCTAGATAATGATAATGGTACGGTGTATCGTAATATTTTGTATCTTCATACACCTTTTTCATTGAAAGAAAATGTAACCTATACAATCACTTTTGATACAGATACAGACCAGTATCCATATAGCTACAATGGTACGACTGGATATTTTGTGACGGACAAGACATTTGGTCCATGGAATATTGCACCTACACAAGATCTCTCGGGTGCGTCACAAGCAATCAAAGTAAATCAACATGGGTATAGTGCAGTTGGTGATGACAGATATGCATATGTTGGTTATTGGCTTGGCACCGGTGGTGCACTTGATATTATAAATGGCTCTGCATATACGATTTATCGTGCGTCAGACAATACCGCAGTAGAACAAGGCTCACTCACCTACAGAGGAGATGATTCTCGAAGCGGAGAAGAAGTACATGAAATAGATTTAGGAAATCTATCTTCAGGAGAATATTATATTGTCGTGGATGGCGTTGGAAGATCATATACCTTTAGAATTGGTGGTAGTGCATTTGAAGCATTTTATACTGCGGCGCGTGGCCTCTA
>PKTJ01000039.1:0-16954 GCA_002869205.1 Candidatus Parcubacteria bacterium
GGTCGTGGAATCAACGTGTGTTTGTTTACTTCAAAATCTAGCCCAAAAAATTCTTTATGTCCTGTGAGATACGCCAGTGGAATTCCTTGTTCACGTTTTTTAATTAACTTTTTAACTTTCGAACTTTTAAACTTTCCAACTTTGTATTCCGGTCGTGCAATCAAAAACTCACGTGGTTTATCTATCACATGAGAAATTAAAAGCTCCGCGTCGAGTCGATCAATATTATTTAAACTCGAGTGTAGAAGTTGTTTGATAGTTTGTTTTCGTAAATTCAAAAACATAGGGGTCCATGTCATATTCTGATTTTAGGTAGTCTGTAAGTGTCCAACCATTTTGAATAAACCAACGTGGTACTGGTGGAGAGACTATGTTTGATGTGTACTGCAGGAAAAAAACTTTATCTGTGTTTTCTAATACATTATGCATGTATCTTTCAAAATCAGAACGTGTCACATCAATTTCTTGCCAGTTATATCGTACCATACGCTCATCAAGACTCATGGTGTCTTCTCTTGGGTAAACACCTTCCACCGTACTTATTCCTTTATAATATTGATTAATTACCAACTCTTGATTAAAAGGGACTACAAGAATTTTTGAGTTTTCAGTTTCAGTTTCATTGATAAATGACGTTATGTCACTCCAAGATTTTACAGGTGTAGTTGCATATGAAAATGCAGAAGGTATGAGTACTGCAGAAATAAGAATAATCGTGGCGTAATACATTTTTTTATCTTTTATTTGTATTATAGAATTCGCGATAAGAATTGCGAAGCCTGGTAGACAAAATGTAATATATTTTGAGATATATATACCACACAGGCCAGCAATGACTACCGGCACCAGTGTCCATAGAAATATTATGGAGATTATGTATTCTTTTTCTTTATTTTTGTAAATATGTAAAATGGTATAAATTATTACCCCCAAAATACCCAGCGACACCATGAGGCCCATGGTATTTTGTGTGGATTCTACAAAAAGTGGTACAAGTCCAGTCAAAATATTTTTACCATATTTTGCTTCTTTGAAAAACCATCCAGAACTGGCGTTACCTCCAAGTTTTGACAAGAGTGATGGTACAAACCATATCAGAAAGAGAACCCCAGGTATTATATGAATGGTAAAAAAAATAATTATATTTTTCTTTCGTTTTTCATCTTTCAAAATAAGTCCGCCGAGCTGTATGATGGGTATAAGAATTGCAGTAAGGTGCGTAAAAAGAAGCAGGGTCTGCATGACTATATAACATATTTTACGAGCAATGCTTTTTTTATTTTCAAAAAAAATAGAATAAAATAAATAAAACGATGTTATTGTCAGAAAGAAAAGGAGGCTGTATGTACGTGCTTCTGTACTTAGGTAAATAAATGAAGAGGAAAAAACAAGAATATAAGAACTCAATATAGCGTGTCTGCGTGACAAAAAATCAGAGGTGAATTTGTATAGCAAAATAACTGAGCCAGTAGAGAAGATAATAGATAAAGAGCGAGCAATAAATTCGGTATTACCAAATATAGTCAGCCAACCACGCAAGAGATACGTGTGGAGTGGGGGATTTGTTTCTATCACCCAATATTTGATTGCATCTACCCACGGCATAAGACTGTAGTGGGTACTAAACATCTCATCAAAAGTGAAGTCTCCTCTAAATAGGATAGATAGTGATGAAATAATGAGATGAACTAGAATAAGGATTCCTAGATATATATGGGACTTTTTCATAATTTATGTAATATCGAAAAAAATAAGAGTGTCGTTATAGTTCCTTGCAGGCTCTTTGTCTAATAGTTTTGTATATATATTCTCTATATCTTTACCATAATTTTTATATCCACGTTTATTTATATATAATCCATTGAATCCTTTTTCCTTGAGCTCCTCAATAAATTCAGGTGGATCTAAATCTATTAAACTTTTATTCCATGTGTCACCCTCTCGTCCTTTTATAGATGAATAGCTCCATTTTATATGTTTTGTTTGAAGATATGCACGGAAGTGTTCATAGTCACCCATATTTTCGATAGGTTCGCTTTCTGGAAAGATCATATACGGTAATTGATATACCATACTGCCAGTAGGTATAGATTTTTCAAGCTGTTCAAAAAATTTTACGTCATTATCAAAACTTATTTGACTTACTTTTATATTATTAGAAATTGATAGTGGTGTTTGGTCCCAAACACCTATTATTATAATTATTGCAGCGATAAAAAAAGTAATATTTTTGAAAAATATGTTTTGAGGTGTTTTGGATGAAATCTTTTTTGTCCACCTGTCAATTATGAATAGTATAGTGGTCAATGAGAAAAAAGTAATAAAAATGCTCATGCGACTGTAGGTGCGTATGTCAGGGAAAATATATGCTATTAGTGTTCCTACACCTCCGGAAGTTGCTATGAGTAAAAGAGAATAATTTAATAATGAAAATTTGGTTATTAATTCTGAATCTTCTTGAAGTTTAGGATCACTTTTTAATTTTTTTGGAATAAAAATCCATACAAGTAATATAATAAAGCCAATTGATGAAACAATACCCATAGAACTAGAACCACCTTCTGTTATTGGGTATGTATTTTTATTCATGATTTCTTTGGCTTCGCGCAGAGTTTGGTTTTGGTGATTGTTTGTTGGTGACAAGAGTTGCCGTATCTTTAATCCATAAATGTCTGCATGGATAGGTGTTTTTATGAGAGATTCAGAAGTATTGGGACCGCTTGATAAGTTGTGAGAAATTTTTGGCATCAATTGTATGAAAACAGCAAACATTATTAGTAGTATATATATGGATACTAATTTTAAGGTTTGTATATAATGTTTGTTTCGTATGAGTAAAATAAAAGCTACGCAAAAGATCGTGAGAAGTATAAAAAAAGTATGATACCCATTTTGCATGCTACCTATTATTATGATAGGTATAGATAGAAGAAGCTTTTTATTTTTAAGTAGGCTTTTGTGTGTAAATACATCTCCTCTTAAGATCCATAAAAACACGAGGAAAATTAGAGGTAAAAAAGTGAATATAGTTAGAGTGAAATGATGTGTAAATATAATGAATTTATAAGATAAAAATGTGTATAATAAGGAACCTGCTAGCCCAAGTGCGTTATGTATTTTTAGATTTCTAAAGAATATAAAACAAGTTAGTGCGGTCAATGGGAAAGAGAGGAACCAATATAGGTTCATGGCTAAAAAAGAGTTAGATGTAAAAAAAGAAAATATTTTTAAAATTATCCAATGGAAAGATGAAAGTGACAAATCTGTTATATCTGAAAAGTTAGCGCCAAAAGGTGCGCCGAGTCGTGAGTTTTCAAATAACCATTCATTTTCAAATAATCCGTTTGCCATGACATTGTAGAAGTTCGCATCTCCTATATATGCCAATGGTTTGTTTATGTCGATTGTACCTACTCTAATTATTGTGGCCAATATAAAGACCGCCAAAAAGGCGGTCAAACTATACCACAGAAATGTGTTGAATTTTTGTTTATTATTTTTGGTCTTTTTTTTCATAATCCGCATTACGAAGCGCCGTTATTATATCACCTAAATCACCATCAAGTATAGTACCTATGTTGTTCCAGTTTTGTTTGATGCGGTGATCAGTAATGCGATCTTGTGGATAGTTGTAGGTACGGATTTTTTCACTACGGTCTCCAGTACCGATTTGATCTTTTCTTTTTTCTGATAGTTCTGCCTGTTTTTTCTCTTGCTCTGCTTCGTAGATGCGAGCACGTAATACTCCCATTGCTTTGATCTTGTTTTGTGTTTGGGATTTTTCATCTTGGCACTGAGCTGCCACACCTGTTGGAATATGCGTAATACGTACTGCACTGTATGTCGTGTTTACGCTCTGTCCTCCATTACCGCCAGCACAAAACGTATCAATACGAAGATCATTTGGTTTTATTTCCACCTCTTCTTCTTCGATTTCAGGTAGGACAGCAACACTTGCAGTAGACGTATGTATGCGCCCTGATTTCTCAGTATCAGGAATACGTTGTACGCGGTGTACCCCCATTTCATATTTCATATCTTTGTATACACTTGTTCCGGTGATAGAAAATATAACTTCCTTGTATCCACCAAGGCCAATCTGACTCTCGGAGAGAAGTGTTGTTTTCCAGTCTCGGCCGTCGGCATATTTCATATACATACGCATGAGGTCTCCGGCAAAAAGCGCCGCTTCATCTCCGCCTGCTCCCGCACGTATTTCTACGATGACATCTTTTTTGTCCATAGGGTCGGTTGGACGTGTGAGTAGTTTGAGTTCTTCTTCTATTGTTTCTTTTTGTGTTTTGAGTGCGAGAGTTTCTACCTCAGCGAGTTCGGTGAGTTCAGGATCGCTACCGTCTGCAACAATTGATTCGTTTTCTCCAATATTTTTTTCTAAGTTTTCAAGTTCTTTGATTTTTTTTACGGTATCTCCAAGCTCGTTGTATTCTTGAGAAACTTTTTTTAATTTTTTTTGATTACCCAAAACATCCGGGTTTTGAAGATCGGATTCGAGCTGTTCGTATTTCTCTTTTAGTTGTATATATTTATCTTGCATATTTTTCACGATTCACGATACACATAATATGGACCAATTCATTATACCATAGTTTCTTTGTTCCATGTTTCATGGTTTGTATATCGTAGGGTATGTTTTAAAAATAAAAGACAGACTTAAAATAAGCCTGTCTGTTTAATTTTGAGTGCTATTTTGATTCGTCGTCTTTTTTAGCTTTTGCACGAGCAGCTTTTTTTACTGCTTTACCTTTTCGTACTTTTTGTGCTGCTTCCATCTTCGCTTGTTTTTCTTTGAATTTTTCTACACGACGAGCAGTATCAACAAATACTTGCTTACCAGTGAAGAATGGGTGAGATGCACTTGAAATTTCAATATTAATTTCAAAATGTTTTACACCATCAATCTCACGTGTCTTGTCTGAAGTAAGTGTTGAGGTAGTAATAAATTCAGCACCAGCAGAGGTGTCAATAAATACTACAGGATGTACTTTTGGGTGAATATCTTTTTTCATAGGTTTCTTAAAAATGTGATTTGCTCGGAAAATTAAAGCGAGGTGATTATAACAAAGGACCCTAGAAATGTCAAGAGTTTGATATCAAGAGAGTTTTTATGTAAAATATATGTATTAATAAGTGAAAATATAGTATTTAGGATAATAATATGGCAAAAAATATAAAAATAGACGAAGATAAGTGTATTGGGTGTGGATCGTGTGCAGCCGTGGCTCCAGGTACGTTTGAGATGGGGGACGATGATAAAGCCCATGTGATTGACCCACCAGGAGATGACGACGCAACGATTCAGATGGCAGTAGATTGCTGTGCGACCCAAGCGATAGAGGTACAAAAAGATGTAGAATAAGCATAAAAAATAAAAAAAACGCTGTATATGCGTTTTTTTTGTTTCGTCTATATACAAGATACATTATATATACACGAACGTCGGACGGGGAACCCCTCACTCCTCCGTCCTTGTCTTTCATGAGACCTCCTTTTCACCGACGAGCTGCTCGAGTATGGTCTTGAGGACCTTGCTCGCGAGTTTCGTGATCCTGCGGTCGTTGCCTTCGAGGCGCAAGAGCATGCCCCAAAGTACGTGGAATTTCCTCGGAATCACTCCGTTGAGTTCGATGACTCGCACGAGCGGACTGTCCTTGAAAAGCCGCTTGAAACGAGTGCCTTCCTGCGAGTCGAGCGTTGTGGTAACGTCTTTTACCGCGTACAGCGCACCGTTGCGCCATTCGCCCTCGACCATGATAAAGATGTGCTTCATGAATCCTCCCTCGTTGGGCATGGTTATACCATATATATATTTTATTTTCAAGGTCTAGATGGCTGGAGCTCTTGACAGAGGTATATACATATAGTATAGTGTTGCCACTTCCGCCAAGCGGAAATATTTATTTATCCCTCATCTATCATACGTTTTCCTGCCCGAAAGGGTCGCTGATAGAGAGGATTAAGGAAAGCTCACTTATGAAGATTCCTTCTATCTTGGACATGCTCCAAGCAGGTGTTCACTTTGGACACAAGGTGTCTCGCTGGCACCCGAAGATGAAACCATTCATCTTTACACAGCGAAATCAGGTTCATATTATTGATCTTGATAAGACAAAAGCACAACTCGACAGTGTGTTGCCAGAAATTAAAAAATTGGCAGCCGAGGGAAAGAAGATTCTTTTTGTATCTACAAAACCTCAGGCAAAAGACATTGTAAAGGCAGCAGCAGTTGACTGTGGCATGCCTTACTTGGTTGATCGTTGGATCGGCGGCATGCTTACCAACTTTGCGGAGATCAAAAAACTTATTCGTAAGTATAATGATCTCAAAGAACAAGAGGCAAAAGGTGATTTGGAAAAATATACCAAAAAAGAACGTCTCGACATCATGCGTCAAATTGAGAAAATGGATAAATATTTGGCAGGTCTTTCAACACTTACCAAAAATCCAGATGTTATCTTTGTGCCAGCAATGCAACGTGAAAAAACTGCAGTGACTGAAGCAAACCGCATGAACATTCCTGTAATTGGTGTGTGTGATGCAAATGCAAATCCAGAAAAAGCAGCATATGTTATTCCTGGAAATGACGATGCAGTCAAATCTATTGAAATGATGGTTGGTGTCGTACGTGACGCAATCAAAGAAGGTGTTACTGAGTACGAAAAAAACGCACCAAAAGCTGAAGAGAAAAAACCTCTCAAAAAATAAGAACATCTACATTTACTTCCTTTAATAAAAATTTTATGGCAATTACAGCTCAAGATATTGCAAAACTCCGCGCACAAACTGGTGCCGGTATGATGGATTGTAAAGCTGCGCTCGAAGAAGCACAGGGTAATTTTGATACCGCAGTAGACCTGCTTCGTAAGAAAGGTGCCGCAAAGGCAGCAAAACGTGCAGGCAAGATCGCATCAGAAGGAAAAGTATTCACCTATAATCATGGTGAAGGTAGAATTGGTGTTATTCTCGAACTCAATTCAGAGACAGATTTTGTCGCAGGAAATGAAAAATTCGTTTCTCTTGGAAATGATCTCACTATGCATATCGCAGCTATGGGTCCAAAGTATCTCTCTCGTGAAGAGGTGAGTGCGGAGGATGTAGAGCGTGAAAAAAATGTATACCGTGATCAGTTGAAAGCTGAAGGTAAACCAGAAGAAATGATTGAAAAGATTATCGAAGGAAAGATGGGTAAATTTTATAGTGAAATTTGTCTTCTCGAACAATCTTTTATCAAAGATGAAGACAAAACTGTTGAACAACTTCTTACTGAAGCGTCTGGTGAGATTGGTGAAAAGATCACTCTTCGTCGTTATGCTCGATTTGAGCTTGGTGAAGGAATTGAAAAGAAAGAATGTGATTTTGTTGCAGAAGTACAAGAACAGATGGGAGAGTAAGAACGTTATTGAAAAATAAAAAAACAACCCTGCGTATGCAGGGTTGTTTTTTTATTTTAAATATGTTAAAACACCAACATAAGGAGAACAAATCTAGCTGGTCCACAAGGACCGGGAGGTAGTATTGCATAAGGAAAAGAAGGCTAAGGAAAAGAAGGCGTCGAAAGGACGTACGATCTTTCATGGGATGGTCGGGATCGTTACGATCCTTCTCGCCCATTTCTCTGGCCTCAGCGAGATCGAGCAAGTGGCGTTTGCCGAGACTGCGTCGTGGTGGGGTTTTTGCCTCGACGTCATGCGGTGCGTCCTGTACCGTATCTTGATCAGTCGGTGGTACACCGCATTTTGCAACCGCAAACTCGAGTTCCGGAATCCTGTTCTGGCCACCGTAAGCGTCCTTGTGCTTCTGGCGCGCTGGTTCAAGTGGTTCGCGCTTTTGCTCGAGAAGATCTTGCGTAAGCTCGGCATCTTGCGAGAGTACGAGCGCGACACGCTTTCGGCGCTGACGCCGTTTGCGCTTGGTATTCATGTGCCACTCATGCTCGGTGTTCCCGTGTACGCAGTGGTCGCGGGCGTCATCATCCTGAGCTTCGGTGATCCGGCAGCGCGTGAACGCGCCAAGCGCCGTGCCAAGAAAGAGAGTGAACCTCTCCCCACCGTGTTTGAGGGTGGTAAGAAGACGTGGATGGGGTACCGCGGTTTTTGCGAGTTTTCCGCTCTCGGGATTGTCGCTTCAAGCGCCCTTGACCTCGCAGGGTTCAAGGTCTACCCCGAGGTGCATTTTCTGATCATCATCATCGGCTTCGCTGCCGGCATCACTCTGAGCGGTCTGGCAGAGATCGGTCAGGAGTGGGTCGAGAAGAAGATCAACAAGATTCGCATCACCTCTGTACGGTGGCTACTCAACCTGCTCCTCGATGACAACTTCGTCGTGCCTGCCACTGCTGCGATCTCCATCGGAGTCATCATCGGGCCGGCCACTTCCACGCTGGAGACGGTCATCAATCACATGCTGTCTTTCAGCTTGCTCCTCAGCTAGATGTACGAGAGCGCGCGCTTCGAACCACCCGTTCGAAGCGCGCGCCTCGGGAGTATTGTTTCGCCCTAATGGGGTGTTTTTTATTTTTATGGTGGAAGATTTACTCTTGACAAAGAGGGTGTATTGTGCTATAATGCTTCACCCTAGTAATAAATTTTAATCCCCATACTATGTCGCTTACAAAAGCGAAAAAAGGAGTAGTTTTAGCAAAAACCATGATCCTTTCAATCGTCATGATTGGAGCTCTTGGAATGGGTTTTGTACTTACAGGAACAGTGTATGGTTACGGAATCAATTATGGTTACAGTAATCCTAGTACTGGTTATGATTATAATCCAGGATATGATTATGGTCCTACTTATACATATGGTAGAAAGAGAACTAACACGATAAGAGTTGATCGTTGTTATCCAACATATGACGGTGTGTGGGTTCGTAGATTTGGTAATAAAAGATATTACAAACTCAAAAACGCAATGAAAGATACTGGACATGGACTTCGTGATTACACATATTCTTGTTACGGTGCCAAAGCATATCGTGTAACATTTGCAGATGTTACAGTTCAATATAATTAAGTTGAACAAGAAAGCATTGAGAGGTATACTGTGTGTATCTCTATGAAAAAAGAACTTAATACAATATATAAACAGTGGCCACATGTGGCTGCTGTTTTTGTATTCATATTTTATATTATAAATCGTGTATGGATGTATGCACATCATGGTGCTGCAGGATTTGGGTATGATACAGGGATTTATCGTCATATTATTCGTGGATATTTCGAGCGGTTGGGTGATGCGTCACTTCCGTCATTTGGCTTCTCATCATTTTCAAATGCTTTACAATTTTTTGGTACACATACCGATGACGTATTATTTTTATGGTATATCTTGTTTGGTATTGCATTGTGCATCACTTTTTATGTAGTGGTAAAATTATATACAAAAAATAATATTATTGCGCTTATCGCATTAATATTATTTGCCACATCAATTGCGCAATTTGAATTTTTTTGGTGGTTTTATTATCGTAATCTTATAGGATTATTTTTTGTACTTCTTTCTTTCGTCTTCTTATATTATAGATCATATTTACTCGTCTTATCATTATTTATTATAGGGACGATACACCCTCTTTCTCTAATTCCTCTTGGGATTACACTATCTATTGTATGTGTGTATGACAAGGAAAAGAGAAGATATTTATTCGTGAGTGGAGGTGTTAGTCTGCTTAGTATTTTCGCATTCAATTTTCAAGAAATTGTAAGTTATATATCACTCGCAATGCAAAAGACATTATATGTGAGTGACGCTTCAAAACAGTCGGGCGCAGAATTAACAGGACAATTTATTTCGCTTGATTTTTATATTCGTTCTTCATTTCTTTATATTTTTTTTGCTTTTGCCGGACTCGTGCTGTATGGAAAGAAATATAGAGAATGGAGTATCTTTTTAATAATAAATACCATATTATTTGCTCTGGGCATATTATTTTATCGTAGGTTTCTTATTTTCTTTGATGTAAGTGCGTTATTTTTTGCTTCTATATTTTTGTATTATTTTTTGCAAGATGCAAAACAGAGCAGACTCTTACGTGTTGTTGCCACTCTATTTTTTGCACTTATGTTTTTTCAGAGCATGTGGCACATGACGCACAAACAGCCACTCGTGTGGCCACATGAAATATTATATATTGAATCTGTGGATTCTATGGTACCCACAGATGCGTATCTCCTTACCATTAATTCTCATTATGCTCCGTGGGTTCAAGGATTTACTTATAAAGATATTATAGCCCCAGGTATGTTTGAGCATGATAGATGGTCATTTGAAGAATGGCAGGAATTTTGGCATGGTGAGGATATGGAAATGCGATTTGGTTTATTACAGTACTATGATAAAGATATCTTTATATTTTTGGGGGATAGGGATATGTGGTTTTTGGATACGCTTCGTGAAGATACTCGTTTTATTCGTATAAAGGATTATCTATGGAAGGTTTCTTTGTAGGCCTCGTAATCATCTTTCTGGTTGGTAGTATTACCTTAATTTTGTTTGAGCGTCGTTTTTTACACGTTTCATTTTTAGAGCGGACCATTTTGATTTTTGGAACAGGAATTATGGTCGTTAGTGCTTTGTTTGCAATTGTTTTTTAATTTGTTGTGTTACTATTGACAAAGTTATACCATTTTGGTATAGTCAGTCCGCTTTTTATATACCTTGTCTTTTCTTAGACAGGGACGGACCTCAGTAGACATGCCTACTGTGCGCCCGCTAAATATATGCATGCTATGCTTACAAAGCAAAAGAAACAACGTTTGATCAAAAAGTATCAAACACATGAGGGGGACACTGGTTCTACAGAGGTTCAAATCGCTATACTCACCGCAGAGATTGATGAGCTTGCAGGTCACTTGAAGGCTCACCACAAAGATCACTCATCACGTAGAGGTCTGTTACGCAAGGTTGGAGAACGTCGTAGACTACTCAAATATTTGCAACGTGAAAATGCTGCAAGTTATGAAGAGCTCGTGAAAAAGCTCAAGCTTAAACAAGCAAAACAATTTATCAAGAATGATGAAGACGTAGTTGATGCAGATGTTAAAAAAGAAGAAGATGAAGACGCAGCTAAATAAAAATCCTCTTAAACACCCCGACCAACGCGTAGGGGTGTTTATTGATGTGCAGAATATGTATTATTCTGCAAAGAACCTTTTTAACAAAAAGGTGAATTTTGGTAATATCGTTACCGAAGCAGTGGCCGATAGAAAACTCATTCGTGCAATTGCATACGTAGTTCGCACAGAAAGCAAAGAGGAGCAACCATTTTTTGAAGCACTCTACAACCTCGGTATTGAGACACGAGAAAAAGATTTGCAAGTATACAATTCTGGATTCAAGAAAGCTGATTGGGATGTGGGTTTGGCAGTAGACGCCATTCGTTTTGCGCCAACACTTGATGCTATTGTTATTGTTTCAGGAGATGGAGATTATTTGCCACTTGTTGAATATCTTAGAAGCATGGGTAAGCAAGTAGAGGCACTCGCATTTGGTGAAACCAGTTCTAGTAAGTTGGTTGATTTGGTAGATGACTTTATTGATTTGAGTGAAGATAAGAAGAAATTCCTTATTGGAAAACCAGTAATGAACAAAAAAGTATTTAAAAAGTAGAAATAATTTATTTAAGCTGGTCTCGAGACATCTAGATCCACGTTGCCCATGAACCATGCAGTTCAGGGTGCTACGCAGGTCTATCGTATCGAGAGCAGCGGTAACACATATATACTATGTTACAACCAAAGAAATGGTCTGTGGAGTGGGGTGGAAGAACCCTCACTATCGAGACCGGTAAGCTTGCATTGCAAGCAAGTGCATCATGTACGGTGCAATATGGGGATACAACAATCCTCGCAACAGTTGTTAAGTCAGACAATATCAGAGATGGGATTGATTACTTCCCACTCATGGTAAATTACGAAGAGAAGCTCTATGCAGCTGGTCGTATCAAGGGAAGTCGCTTCATCAAACGTGAAGGACGACCAAGTGATGATGCTATTCTTACGTCACGTATTATTGATCGTGCTATTCGTCCGTTGTTTGACGAACGTGTCCGTAATGATATCCAAGTAATTTTGACTGCTCTATCAGCTGATGGAGAAAATGAAGCTGCTATTGTGGGACTTGTTGCTGCAAGTGCAGTGATCTCTATGTCACCAATACAATGGAATGGTCCAATTGGGGCTGCTCGTATTGGTCTTGATGCAGAGGGAAATAATGTTCTCAATGTTACTGCAAGTCAGATAGAAGAAAATGGTAAACTTGATATGATTGTTGCTGGTACTCCAGAAAAAATGATCATGGTAGAAGCTGGTGCTCACGAAGTTACTGAGGATGCTGCTTACAATGCTATGAAATGGGGTTGTGAACAACTTGGACCAGTCGTAGACTTAATCAAACAAATCCAATCAGACCTAGGAGTAGCAAAGGAAGTTGCTCCTGAGTTTGCAAATGATATTGCAGATGTAGAAGACAATGTTGAAGAGCAGGTTCGCAAAGCAACAGAAGAGTTTGTGAAAAGTGTCGCTGACTCTATGATCTTCAACACACCAAAGGTTACCAAAGAAGAGCGTAACACAATGATCGACGCAGTCAAAGAGGCTGCCAAAGCTCATCTGACTGAGAAAGGTTTTGAAGAAGATGCATTTGATGCAGGACTCAAAAACTTGAAGACATATATTTCAAACGAAATTAGTAAAAAGATTATTGATAGCGACCAACGTCTCGATGGAAGAAAATTAACAGAAATTCGTGAACTTCAAAATGAAGTTGATCTCCTTCCTCGTGTTCATGGTTCAGCAATGTTCATGCGTGGAGATACACAAGTTCTCTCAATCGTGACACTTGGTGCTCCTGGTGATGTACAAACACTTGATTCAATGGAAGAAGAAGGAACCAAGCGTTACATGCATCATTACAATGATTCACCATTTACCTACGGAGATGTACGACCGCTCTTTGGGCCAAGTCGACGTGCTATTGGACATGGTGCTCTTGCAGAACGTGCACTAGAACCTCTCTTGCCAAAAGAAGAAGATTTTCCTTATGCTATTCGTGTCGTTTCAGAAATCATGGGATCAAACGGATCTAGTTCAATGGCAAGTACATGCGGATCATCACTTTCTCTTATGGCTGCTGGTGTGCCATTACTTAAGCCTGTCGCTGGTATGGCAATGGGTCTTTCATCTCGTGAAGATGAGGGTGGCAACATGACAGATTGGAAAGTACTTACTGATTTGCAAGACGTGGAAGATGGTCCTGGTGGTATGGACTTCAAGATTGCTGGTACCAAAGATGGTATTACTGCAATCCAGATGGATACCAAAACTCAAGGACTTGGATGGGATCTTGTTGAAAAAACAGTTCATCAAGCTAAAACAGCGCGTGTTGAAATCCTCGACTCAATGGCTCAGATTATGCCAGAGCCTCGTAAGGAAATGTCTCCATACGCACCACGTATTACTACCATTACCATCGACCAAGAAAAGATCAGAGACGTGATTGGTCCGGGTGGAAAAGTAATTAATAAAATTATTGAAGACACTGGAGTACAAATTGACATTGAGCAAGATGGTCGTGTCATGATCACTTCAAGTGATGGTGAGGGTATGAAAAAGGCAGTACAGATTGTAGAAGATCTCACTCGTGAAGTTGAAGCAGGTGAAGAATATGAAGGTAAAGTTGTAAGACTCGAAGACTTTGGTGCGTTTGTGGAACTTCTTCCAGGAAAAGATGGACTCGTACATGTGAGTGAAATTTCATGGGAGAGAACAAACAAACCAAGTGACGTATTGAAGCTCAACCAAGTGGTGAAAGTAAAAGTAAAAGAAATTGATAATCTAGGTCGTGTGAATCTTTCTATGAAAGCACTCATGCCAAAACCAGAAGGATTTACTGAAGCTCCTCCACGTGGGAATGATCATCGTGGTGGTAGAGGTGGAAGTAGACCAAGTGGTGGACGTCCACATCATGGCGGTCCTCGTCATAACGATCGTGGTCCACGTAGAGATGACCGTGGTCCTCGTCCACAAGCTCCTAAGACACACACACCAAAACCTGAAGCTCCTAAGTCAGAAGATTCCTCCTCTCCGGATGATAAACCAAAAAAGAAGTTTGGATTGTTTGGGAGAAAGGATAAATAGAGTAGAGAACAATATATTTAAGAACGCATCTGATAAGGATGCGTTCTTTGTATAAAATGTTAACTTAAAAGTGCAAATATGATATACTCCAAGTAATATATTTGTCTTTCAAAATATTTTTTGTAATACATCTTAGATGAAACAAAAGCCTGTCATATCTGTCAAAAATTTAGATGTTACATATTTTCCTGGAAAGGAAAATGAGATAAAGGCGCTGCGTAATATAAACCTTGAAATAAATCATGGTGAGTTTATTATTTTCTTTGGTCCGTCAGGGTGTGGTAAATCTACTTTATTATATGCAATAGCTGGATTGGAGAGAAACGTTACGGGTAATTTGAAAGTAGATGACAAGCCTATTGAATCTATGAAAGAAAAGGAGATAGAAAGGCATTATCAAAAGACGATAGGAATGATTTTTCAGGCTTTTTATCTCATACCATCTATCTCTGTTTTTGACAATATAATGTTGCCACAGGTCGCACTAAAGGTTCCATTGAGGAAGCGTAAAAAAACTGCTAAAGATCTTATGAAATACTTTGGTGTGTACGAGCAGGCAAAAAAACTGCCAACAGAGCTTTCTGGTGGTCAACAACAACGAGTCGCAATATCACGTGCGCTTATAAATGATCCAAATATTATTTTAGCAGATGAGCCTGTAGGAAACCTGGATTCAAAATCAGCACGCGATGTTTTGGGACTTATTCGAGACCTCAATATTAAGAAGAAGAAAACAGTCATACTTGTAACACACGACCCCTCTCACTTAAGTATTGCGGATCGTGTATTTAATATGAAGGATGGGGAATTGGTAGACATAAAAGTAAATGAAAATCCAAGATTTCTAGATGAAAAGAAAGATTTAAACGAGAAATCTGGCAAGTCAAGTGACGCCAAACAAACAATATACAAAGATGCTGAGAAATATAATGCTTCAGGATTGCTTCAACAATATCAGGCACGTCAGATTGTGTGGGAAGTGCTGTCTGGTTTTTCAGCGGAAGAAGCAGAACATATAGAGGACTATGTATCTCAGTCTATTATAGGCAAGGAAGATAAGAAGCAAATGTTAAAGGATTATTTAGACCAGGATGAAAAAAAGGGTGGCGTAGGGTTAGACAAAAGGAGCGCCACAAAAATTACACGTCAAGTAATGTCTCTAACTGACAATATAAAAGAATTTAGAGGTACATATGAGAAATATGGAAATAGTAAAAAAACAACCATGTTTTTACGTAAAAAGTTATCATCTATAACAGGCGTGATATTTAAGACAGCAGCTTTGAAAGTGGTGGACGAAATTATCGCAGATCGTATATATGGAAATACAGATCAGATTGGAGTTTATGAGAGACTTGATATGTCAATAAAAAAAGGTGGGGCCGGGTTGGATAGAAGAGATGCTAGACGTGTCTCAAGACTTTTTGAGTTATTTTTATTGTCTGTATATGGAGGTCAAAATAAAGACACTATTAAACCAAAAAAGAATATATGAGACTTGTTGACGCACTATCTCTTTCAACACGCATGTTCAAAACGCGTCCAATGCGTACTTTTTTGACGATTCTTGGCGTAGGTGTTGGTATTGGTGCTGTATTATTTCTCGTGTCACTCGGATACGGCTTACAAAGTACCGTACTTGGTAAAATTACAACCGCAGACTCATTACTTAGTCTCGATGTAAGTCAGGGAGATACAGACTTGATACAGATGGATTCTTTCGCTATTGAAAAAATCGCACGTATTGATCATGTAGAAGAGGTGAGTCCTGTGTTGGTTTTTTCTGCACAATTGACCAATGAGGACTTAACAAGTGGTACTACCGTATATGGTGTAAAGGAGTCGTATTTTCGTCTGAGTGGTGTAGAGCCGGTATATGGTAGTATCTTTGAAGAAACACCTGTTGAACAGTTGGATCAAGAGGCTGGTGTTGTTGTGTCCTCTGCCGTTGCAACACTCTTCAATATGGAGCCAGAGAATATTATAGGCACAAAGATTTTGCTAGATTTCTTTATTCCTTATGTTGATGAGGATGGAGGAGAAGATGTACGCATTATGCAAGATGCTAGAGTGTACAATGTGGTGGGCGTAGTACAAGATGATACAGAAATATTTGTGTACGTGCCTTCTCTATTAGTGGACAATATGGGAGTCAATATGTATGTAGAAACAAAAGTAAAAGTCGCATCTACTGAATTTTTAGAGTCAGTCAGGCAAGAAATTATTGGTATGGGATTTTTTGTTTCAGCAATGCGTGATACTATTGAGCAGGTTGAGAAGGTGTTTAGAATTATTCAAATTGCTTTGGGATTCTTTGGGCTTATCGCACTTATTGTTTCTTCTATTGGAATGTTTAATACTATGACAGTGATGCTTCTCGAGCGTACCAATGAGATTGGTATTATGCGTTCTATAGGATTGCGTCGTAGGGATATCAAAATATTATTTCTTGTAGAATCGTCTATTATGGGGTTGTTGGGTGGGGTAGTAGGTATTGTTATTGGTTATGTTGGTGGAGAGATTGCCAATATCCTTATGAATGCACTGGCTCGTAATTTTGGGGGTCAGGCCGTAGATTTGTTTGTGACACCTATGTGGTTTGTTGTGGTTATCCTCTTATTCTCTGTATTTATAGGATTTTTTACTGGGGTATTCCCAGCTAGACGAGCAGGTAAATTAAATCCTCTCGAGGCATTGAGATACAAGTAAAAAAGGTCTACTTTTTTATGTTAATATGATATACTAATGCTACTTGGACAAGTAGTATTTTTTTATATACGAAAATTCATGGAAGGAGAAAAAAAA
>PKTJ01000039.1:16977-23889 GCA_002869205.1 Candidatus Parcubacteria bacterium
ACTGACGATAAGTTTGGTGCGTATTGGATTTTGGCCGGATTGTGTCAGTCGCTTTGTGGTGTAAAAAATTCTTACAAAGACCTCACCTCTGAACATCTTGGTGATGAAAGGCGCATGAAGAAAAGAATGAGATATATGCGTAAGCAGATGTTTTTTTATTTTATAAAAAACATTTTCTATTTCCCCATATGGTTTGTTAGGTTTTTGACCCCCAGTTTTTTCAAAGGAAGCCCAAATATTTGGACAAATTTAAAGATGATTTTTACCCACAAGCAGTTTCGTCCATTGAGGATGGGGATGCTTGCTTGGGTGTTTTTTGTATTTCTTCTCATTGAAGGTGGAATATATGTAGTAAAGAATTCTCCACCAACGTTTGCGGCAACATACACGTGGATACAGACTGACTGGTCAAGTGGGGTAGATGTTGGTCAGACTGCATCACATGATTCCAATAGAACTGGATGGGCATATTTTTATTCAAAAGATAGTGGTGTGACCGTGGGGACAGAATTGAATTTGTCTATAGTATCCACGAGTACCCTACAGACAAATGATACAGACTTTGGTGCTGGTACTGCAGCAAGTACTACAGTTTCTGGTAGTGGGAGTGACGCATCTGTCGGTCTTAGTTCTTCGTATCTGAGTTCACTCAGTGTACTCGCATCTTCGACTGTGTTAAGCACCTATAATGACATTGATGTGTCTGGGAATTATGCATATGTGGCACAGGGTAATAGCGGGTACGATATATGGGATATATCAGATCCTGCAAATCCATCTCTTGAGGTAGATACGAATATAACCCCATCTCCAGAAGAAGTTGTTGTATCTGGTAACTATGCATACTTTGCAGTGGGTCCAAGTGGTTTGTATATCCTTGACATAACAAATCCTACCAGCCCTGTTGAGGTGACGACATATACTGGCAATAGTTGGATTTATCATTTGGCGATATCTGATAATTATATATACGGAACAGGGGCTAGCTCACTGGAGATAATTGATATATCAGATCCTACATCCCCAACTTCTACAGCTTCATATAATGTCGCTCAATTTCCATCTGATGTGTATGTGTCTGGTAATTATGCCTATGTGGCCCAGACAGATGCTGGTATAGAAGTTGTAGATATTTCAGACCCCTTGGCCCCTGTTCAGGCGGGTGTACATGATACTGCTTATGCTAGGGGTGTTGCAGCTGTATCTGGGAGTTATGCGTATGTTGCAGATAACACAGAGTTAGAAATTGTAGATATATCAAATTTGGGAGCTATGAGTCGTACAAAATCGGTTGGCACTACCGCCGCGCAGAGTGTTGAGCTTGATGGTGACTATGCCTTTGTTTCAGCGTATAATAGTGGTTTGCAAGTAGTGGATGTTTCAGATGCATCTACAGCGTCTGTTTATGGTAGTGTGACTACTGCAAAAGCACTCGATGCAGATATTTCAGGAGCATATATTTATATGGCAAGTGATGGTTTGCAGATTGTACAGATCAAAGGTTTTGAGACATCTGGTACTTTTACATCAGAAATTATAGATACGACCTTTAACCTTGGGTTTGATAATATGAGCTGGACGAGTAGTGTGCCAACCAACACGACACTTACCATGAAAGTGCGCACTTCCGATGATTCAGGTATGAGTGGTGCTACAGCTTGGGGGTCGTGTGATGCAGTGACAAGTGGGAATGACATATCTTCCAACAATTGTGTCACCGACACTCATCGCTATGTACAATATCAGGCTACACTTGCGAGTACTGATAGTACTGTGTCACCAACATTGAGTGATGTAACGATAGGGCACAATTCATATCCACTAGAACACGCCCTCATTTCTTCACCATTTGATACTGGTAATGCTGCAAATGTAGTAGGAGATATCGCATGGTCAGAAACAACTCCATCTGGTACAGATGTCAAATTTCAAATACGTACTTCAGCAGACAATGCAACATGGACTGGTTGGTCTGGACCGACTGATTCGAGTGATTACTATACTACTCCGGGTGGATCAAACACCGTGACTTCCACACACAGTGATGGATCTGGAGATCAGTGGGTGCAATATCAGGCCCTTCTTGTTTCTGATGGTTCTGATACACCTACATTATCAGATCTCACATTTACTTACGTGGTAAATTCAGCACCAGATTTTGAGACTGCGCCATCCTCTACTCAACGTACGAGTGATGGGTATGTAGTGATAGAATATTCAGTCAGAGATACAGATACGGCAGGATCAGGAGTGAATTGTCCAAATTGTATTACACCATCTTTTGAATATTCTACCAACGGTAGTAGTTGGACTAGTATTACCTCTGGATTGTCAGAAAATGCTACATCTACCAAAACCGTTGGTACCTCAGAATACACAGATTATTCGCTCACATGGGACGCTACGACTCAACTAGATGGAACATACTCTACTACAACATACATACGTGTCACTGCTGATGATTTAGAGGGCGCATCTAATACTGTCGTCTCATCGACTGCTGCATTTACGTTGGA
This sequence comes from Candidatus Parcubacteria bacterium, assembly GCA_002869205.1. Lineage (GTDB taxonomy): Bacteria > Patescibacteriota > Patescibacteriia > Magasanikbacterales > UBA922 > BM521. The sequence continues at coordinate 19,494 of PKTJ01000039.1, forward strand.
TACTAAAGATCCTGTGTTGGGTAGTACATCTACTATTGTCATCGCTACTACCACCCCTGCTTCTCTTACGCTGGATGTGACAGATGATTCCTCTATAGAAATGAAGATATCACTCAATCCTGATCTTACTGGTGGAACATGGGAGACATACGGTAGTTCGAGCACAGTCTCACTCGCAACTGATCCAGATACGGTGTATGTACAATTTCGCGATGCGTACAAAAATGAAACAGCAATACAAAACGCCACAACACCAGAAACACCAGGTGATATCATCATTAGAGATATCAGTAATGCAGATTCGGGAGACTATAAAATGTTTACATCATGGAGGGCGGTGGAAACATCCCTTTCAGATTTCCAAAAATATACGGTATGGAGTTCTACAGATGGTGTGACCTACTCGGAATTGACGACCGTTGATGATCGAGGTGTCAACTTTCATGTACACTCAGATTTGTCAAATGGAGATACACTGTATTACAAAGTTACCAACATGGATAATGATGGAAATACATCATATTTTTCAAGCATCGTAAATGACGCTGCTAATGGACAGGGTGGTACTGATACAACAGCGCCGACAATATCAAATATAGCCACATCAAGCATTAGTACACAAGGTGCAACAATCACATGGGATACAGATGAGTTATCAAATTCAACAGTAGGATATTCGACAAATGCAGCCACATTTACTTCTGAAACAGGTGTTGCCACCATGCTCGATAGCAGCTCTGAGTCTGGTCAACATTCAGTATCATTGACGGGGTTAACTCCAAATACTCTGTATTATTTTAAGACAATATCTATCGATCCGAGTAGTAATACTGCATCAAGCACAAACGGTGGTGATGGATATACGTTTACAACACTTGATGGTGCAAGTATATCTGGGGTTGCAGTAGATAGCACTCAAAACACATCCGCAGTCATTACCTGGAATACGGATATTGCGGCAGAGTCTTCAGTTTTTTATTCAGTCAATTCAGATATGAGTAGTGCTATAGAGATAAGTTCTGCAACTGAAGTCACAGAACATACCATATCACTCACTGGATTAATAGCTGGTACAGAATATTATTTTTATGTTACATCTGGTGTTGCGAGTGATACAAATGCAAGTAGTTATTATACATTTACCACAACAAACGATAGTTCTGCACCAACGTTTTCTACAGTTACAACAACACTGGTTACTGACGATGATGCAATATTTACATGGACTACAAATGAGGCAGCAACTTCAAAACTTGAGTATGGTACCTCATCTGGTTCATACACAACTTCCACAAGTGAGAATTCAAGTTTAGATATTAATCATGTGGTTTCAATATCTGATCTTTTAAATAATACAACATATTATTATCACGTGATTTCGGCAGATGGATCGGGCAATAGAGCAACAAGTACTGAATATTCTTTTACCACATTAGAAATTCTTACGGAGGAGTCTGAGGTTGTCTTGAGAGAAAATGCTGCAGAAGAATCAGGCGAAGAATCGGTGGTTTGTTCTGGAGGGGGCGGTGGTACCACTATAATTATTGAAGGTGATACGGTAGCGCCTGCAATTTTGAATACTAGTATAGGAGACATAACAGCGAGCACCGCACAATTTTTTTGGGAGACAGATGAAATGGGGGATAGTATTGTTGAATTTGGAAAGACAAATGCGTTAGGTGATATTGCTGGTACATTTGATATTGTATCTAATCATGAAGTGACATTAAACGATCTCACATCTGGATCTCAGTATTATTATCGTGTTACAACCGCAGATGATTCTGGTAACAGGGCCATGTCAGATCAAAAGACTTTTTCTACTGAGTCAGGAGTTGACGACTTATTTTTAGATGAGGGGACTATACTTCCTAGAGAAGATTTATCTGGGTCTGAAAATGTTTTCCTCACGGCAATGCGTAAAACAGCTGCGTTTATAAAAAGTATGTCTTCACAGGTTTCTGTGAGTACGCTTGAGAATGGTCTTGAAACACAGCAAAATATAATGAAAGAACTGTCTGAGTTGGTTCCAACGCCGCTTATTGGAGGGCAGCCTGTTGTGACTGTAGACGCGACAAATGTTGAAATTTTTTGGACGACAGACAAGGAGGCAAATTCGCTGGTTGCTTTTTCTCCTGCATATATATATGAGCAGACGAGAGAATATAATCAGACTGTTGGTGACCCGAACATAGAAACAACTGAGCATTCCGTAAAAATAAATGAATTGAGACCGGCCACAACATATCATTATCAGGTGATGAGTAAAACTTCTGTAAGTGATTTTACAAAGTCTCCTGACTTTATATTTACTACAAGAGATGAGGAAAATGATATCAGAAGTTATCAAATGAATACGAGTGAAGAAGGTGTGGTAGATGTGGTATGGGAGACAGTTCGTCCTACAGATTCTCTCATAACGTACACACCATATAGGGATGGTGAATTGGTAATGGCTGAGACACGTTCTATTTACGAGAAGGGATTGACTATGAAGCATCAGATTCCTGTAGATGATTTTGAGTCTGGTCTTATATATCAGATTGAACTATCAGGTGAAGATTCGGGGGGCACTACTATACGCAAGGTGATAGAGACTTATTCAACAGAAGGAGTAGATATTGCTCCATTTATAAGTCGTGTAAAGACTGACACAGCATTATTACCAGGAGATGAGAGTCGTGTTCAAGTTGTTATCTCTTGGGATACAAATGAACTCTCAACTGGTCAAGTTTTTTATCAAAAAGGTTTTGGTAGTACAGAAGAACTCAAAGATCAAACTTCACTAGTATCAGGATATACAAAAAATCATATAATTGTGATTACCAATTTTGATCCAGGAAGTGTGTATCAATTTCAAGTTGAGAGTGTAGATATTTCTGGCAATGCAGCACGTTCCAAGACTTATACTATTTTGACTCCACGACAAAAAGAAAGTGTGTTGCAAGTTATTATGAATAATATGGAAGATACATTTTCTTGGGTAAGTAAATTGAAGGGAGATTAGAAAAGTTGAGTATTTGTTTAAACGCATCCGAATAGGGTGCGTTTTTTATATTGACCATTCATGTATATAATGATAGATTTTTATAGAACAGAAAAGAGAGTAAAGAGGTTGTACCATGTTCTTTAACATACGAAAAGTTCAGGCTCAGATTCGACAGGTAGGGCGTTTTTTCACCAACTTCGTGCGTGCCAAAGTGCTTCGGCGTCAACACATCTTGCCACACTTTGCCTTGTGGTACATCACTCACCGATGCAACGCAGGTTGTGCGTGGTGTAGTCGTGCCAAACAAGTGCATGTGCGTGAAAAAGTCCCTGAGATGAAAAGGGACCGTATGCGTCAGACACTTCGACAGATCTACCAGATCACCCCCACTCTGTATATCAATGGTGGGGAGCCGCTCGTCATGCCGGGCATTGACGACATCGTCTGGATGGCACGTCAAATCGGGTTCTACCCCTTAATCATGAACACGAATGCGGTCTGTCTGCATCGTCACAAGCGTGTTCTTGAGCGACTTGATACGATTGTGGTGAGTTTGCATACCGTCGATGAGGTCAGGCTTTCGCAGATCTACCAGATCGCGCCTAAAGCAGGCGTCCAAGCCATACAGAACATTCGTAAGGCAGCTGAGTTACACCGTACACACGGGACTGCAAGTGTTATGGCAAACCTGGTTCTCACCCCAGACACGGTGTTCGGTGCGGATGATGTACTGGATTTTTGTCTTGAGAACAAGATCGAACTCGCAGTGGTTCCGGCTATAGCGGATCAACATCCCATTGTCGGGAAAACCACTGCCGATATACGGATGGCGTATGCACAGTTTTTGAATCGCGTCATTGAACAGAAAGAGAAGGATCCTCGGTCCATCCAAGGTACCTTCGCGTACCTCCGACGTGTTCGAGATCTCGGAGAGTTTGATTGTCGTTCAAGCGCCGTGTTGGTGGTCTCACCAGATGGGCACGTCACTGATGCGTGCGATTTGAGGTTTGGACAGCCTCTAGGTAGGATCGAAGAACAGGCGTCGGTCAGATCTATTCTGCGAAAAGGTCTGGATTTCCAACAGGTGTTTCGACCATGTCGGCATCGATGCCTGAAGGCGTGCTATACGCAACCGGCAATGGCGTTCGAGACCCCAGGAAGAGCACTACTCGAATACCTTCGGCGATAGGAGCGAATCATGGAAAATCTCGTAAGAGTTATCCTTGGTGTAGCGCTCCTGCTTGCGTTGTGCCTCGGATATCAAATGAAGAAGGGTCATAGTGGTCGTGGTAACTTGCTCGACAAGCAAGGTCTTACGATCATTCGAACGATCCTCGTCGCGATGCTTGGCCCTACGCTTGCGTGGTACATCATCATACCTACCTCACCCGGTCTGTTGCGAACTCC
>PKTJ01000028.1 GCA_002869205.1 Candidatus Parcubacteria bacterium
TCGCGAAAGTCCTTTGTGTTGTTGTGGCTGTTCCATGATTTTATGGAATCAAAATTGTATGATTATTATACCAAAAAAAGCAAAAACTCACAAAGGTTATGTGAGTTTTTTTACAATACTTATCCACTCCTCTATTCCAAGCTCTTGAGCTCGTATTTTTTCATTCCCAAACAGCTCTTTCAAAGTATTTTGCACAGTATCTTTGTCTATTTTCAAACCTACAGACAAATTACGCCACAACTGCTTACGTTTATTAGCAAAGCCAGCTCTTACCACTTCAAAAAACTTTTTATCAAATTCAATATCCTTCAATTCATGACTATTAATCTCTATATGTATTATGGCCGAATCAACCTTTTGTTCGGGCCAAAAATTCCCTCTTGGAACCTTACACACGACTTTTGGATCTCCATAATACTGGACTGACGCCGCAAGCACACTCATATCCCCTGGTTTAGCCACTATCCTGTCTGCGACCTCCTTTTGGACCATCACAGTGATGCTCTCTGGTTTATCCTCAAGTTCAAGCAATGTCCGTAAAACATGAGAAGTAATCTGATAGGGCAAATTTGCAACTACTTTATATTTAGAATTGCTCAATGTTCCATGTTCCATGATTTGTGTCAATGCATTCCCCCACACAATCTCCAAATTATCATGACTATTATCCTCCCAATAACTTTCTAATTTTCTCTCAATTTCAAAAGCAGTCACCTGTGCCCCTCGTTCTAGCAACCCAAATGTAAGAACACCAAACCCTGGTCCAATTTCCACCACTCTCTCGCCTTTTTGTATCTGGGCGGCATTTATCATTTTTTGAATTGGTGCATCTGAAATCAAATAATTCTGCCCATACTTTTTTGAAGGAGTAAGGTCATATTTTTTACACAGTTCTTTGAGATGTGATGGTTTGAATAAATTAGTCATAGTATTACGTTGTAAATGTTAAAAATGTTGTAGATGTTGTAATTGAACTCAATTACAACCAGCGAAGCGATAGAACATCTACAACAACTATAACGTTTTAAGTCCAGCACTTGTATACCGATTTGCGGCATTCCACAAAAGCCACCCGCCATCACTATATTTCTCCACCATATCAATTTGTGCACGGATCAGACTTCCACTATATACCGCACCCATATTAAACGCCTGTAGCCATGGACGCACCTCAGCTTTAGTGCTTGAAGTGAAATAAGGCATTCCTTTTTGCATGCCATTGTCAATCACAACTCCAGGGTGTGCTGCTGGATTTGAAAGACCCAGATGTCCTGAAGGGTAGTGCGATGGATACATCATCGGACTAATATAGTCCACCTCATCCACCGAATCCTCCAGCCTTTGACCAATACTCATACCATCATGACGCTCCATCACATACCCAAACAAATCAAGTGAAATATATGCCGGCTCATTGGACAGCTCTGTATTCAAAAATGCATAAAAATCATGCATGACTTCATAACGCTGTTTATCTCCTGTGTTATATACCACAAGACTCATGTTTCCATCTGATGGAAATCGTACATAATCAAAATTAATTTCATCAAATCCTAAATCAATTGCTTCTCGAGCTATCACAACATTATAATCCCACACCTGTCTATTCGTGGGATCTACCCACGCCAATCCATTTTGGTCACGCCATATTCCACCAGCCTTACTCTTGATGGCAAGATCTGTTCTTCTTTCTGCCAAAACAGGATCTTGAAAAACGGTCTGACGTGCAATAACATAAATATCATGTTCGTGTAATTTCTTGATAAGTTCTGACACATCTCCTATTCTATTTTGTTTTACTCCGAGCTCATTTACCAATTCGACCTGACTATCATACAAAAGAAAACCACTATAATCTTTGATATCAATCACAACTGCGTTGAGTTCGGTTGTCTCAATAAGATCTATAATACTATCAATCTTTTTTGTACTACCTGCCGAATACGCAGTAAGATAAATACCTTTTACCTCTCTTTTTTCTGGCTTACTATTTTTTACATCTGTATTTTCTTGTGACACTGACGATAATGTTTCAGAAAAAACATAATCTTCATGTGCATAGTTTACCAGCGACCATTCCCAAGAAATTCCAAGTATAAAAAATAATGAAACACCAATAAATAAAATAAAGTAAAGTTGTGGATGTTTAGTATTCATAAAGAATTATCAAGTAAGAAATAAGAATTAAGGACCTCTACAACACAATCCTTATTTCTTAATCCTTAATTGTTACTTCTTGTTTTGGTAATTTAAAAAACAAAACAACAAAAGCAATCCCCGCAGCAAACATAAATGGATAGGTAATATCTTTTGAAATCAATACAGAAACTGTGAGGAGTAGCGGGATATCCAAGATACTCTTAAAAAAATTTGATATAGACAGTGTCGTTGCACGATTGAATGATTTACTACGACGATTGTAAAACTCTGAATAGAGCGGCCAACGAAAAAGCTCAGCAACGTCAAGTAATACAAAAATACAAAGAAGTAATAACGGTTGTGGAAAAAATAAAACGCCAAATAACAAAATCCACATCAAAACTATTACCAAGTAATTCAAGAAATTAATCTCTAAGTTCAGATCTCCTCTGCGTAAAAATTTTTCTATATTTTGATTATAAAAGAAACCAAATATATGAATTACCGACCAGGCAATGCCAAGAGCCCACACAGACAAACCAATGTCAATAAAATACTTTTGATGAAATCTCCAGATGATAAACATTACGATAAAAAGTAATGTCCTACCAAGTATTGCCTTACCAATCACCCAATCACTGCGTATAATTTTCCACGCATCTTTGATTATCCCCAGCTCTTGTTCTTCGACATCTACATAGTGATTTGGCTCGACAATCTTTACTGCAAAAAATAACGACGCAGTCACCGCGACCATATCAATTGCCAACACAATCAAAAATTGCCACTCAAGTAATCCATTTGCAATAAAAGCCCCGATAAGAGGCGCAATAATCTTAAACAAGCTGCGCGCAGAATAATACTTACCAAGCTTACCAATACTCTTATCTTTTTTACCAAGCTCTTTGTTCGTGTCATAGATAAGCGCATCATCTGTTCCAGAAAAACTAGCGAACTGCAAAGAAGCAAGTGAAATAGCCACAGCAAAGATGATGATATTGTCTGCAAAAATAAATAATACCCAGTGAGCAAGCGATAATAAAATTCCCAAAAGTATAGTTTTCTTTCTCCCCCATCTGTCTGCTAAATAACTCGATGGAATTTCAAAAAGCAGGCTCACTACCGCCCAAACCACTGTTAAATAAAATACTTCGGCAAGTGTCAGCCCTCTGTGTAAATAAAAAAGCGTACTCACCACACTAATCACCTTCACATTCATGAGTGCTTGAATCCAAAACATTCGTTTGAAATTCTTTTTCAATTCTGTTTTACGTGTCTGTATCATAATTCAAGAACTAACTCACCTTGTCGCAAAATTTTAACATCTCCGTCTTTTACACGAACGACGGTGGAAGGACTCTTGTGTGGTAGCGGACCTGCATCAATAATAATATCTGGCTGGACGTCGGCATTCTCAAACATACCCAAAACAGATTCCATGTCATACGGACTTTCTAATTCTGAAATATTTGCAGATGTAGAAACAAGTGGATGCCCAAGAGAGGCTGAAATTTCAGATGCAAGAGGATGATCCGTAACACGAAAGGCCAGTGTTTTATTACTACCCAAAATACCTTGCGGTAATTTCATATCAGATTTTGCATCAGCAACTACCGTAAGAGGTCCCGGCCAATAATGCTCAGATATAGTTACTAATTCCTCATTCCACACAACATAATCAGTAATCATAGACTCATCAGATACCACAACCAAGACTGGTTTATCTTTTTGACGTTTTTTGATCTGAAAGACCTTTTTTACTGCGTCAGCACTGAGCGCATCACACCCCAGCCCATAACACGTCTCTGTTGGGTATATGATAGTCTTACCACTCTTTAATGCAGACACGATGTCTGGTATACTTATATCGTCTTGTTTGATTAATTGCATAGGATTAAAATATTTGCTATTAAAATACAAAATAACTTTTGCATTTTATAGACCCCTCCAACCTCCCCCACAAGGAGAGGCGAGGCAGAAAAACAATTCTATCCTCCCCCTTATAGGGGGAGTTAGAGGGGGTTCCTAATAATTATTCGAATTTTTTTAAAAGAAATACCTCTTTACATATTATAGCTAAAATAAGCCAAATCTGCAATTATTTTCCTGCAAAAAACATATCTACAACCAAACACTTGATTTTTTAGCTAAACTAGGCTATAATATGCCCGTTCGAATTAATCTATAATTTATAATTTGAAATCTAAAATTTTACTCTATGGGACTTCCTGCAAAACAACGAACATCTCGATCACGTGACGAAAGACGTTCACATCACGCACTCAAGAAAACCACAACTAAAAAATGTGAAAAATGTGGTGCACCAGCTTTGTCACACCATGCCTGTGCTAAATGTGGTACATACAATGGCAGACAAGCAAACGATGTAGAAAAACGCCTCAAACGTCGCACACGAAAGACTAAGAAAGTTTAGTTAACTAAAAAAGGATTAGAGTAAGATCCTGATATACGGATAATCCAGATTTACGGATATCTGTAAATCTGGATTATTCCCGAAGGTGAATGCCCTAAGGGTATCCGAAAATCCGTATATCAATGATATGTCTAAACGCCATCTTGCCAGATCTATTGTCATGCAGTCTCTTTATCAATGGGACTTTCGTGGAAATCCCACGTCTGCCATTCCTGCAATCATAGAACAAAATATGGAAGAATTTGGTGTGGGATTAGAAGATACAAAAGAATTTGTGGAAGCAACTGTTGATGGTGTGATAGAACACCAAAAAGAAATTGACACACATATTGCTGAGTTCGCACCACACTGGCCACTCGAGCAGATGACACTCATCGACAGAAATATACTCCGTCTTGGTGTTTTTGAACTTGAATTTAATAACGAAGAAATTCCACCAAAAGTAGCAATCAACGAGGCTATCGAACTTGCAAAGACATATGGTGGCCCAAGTTCGGGTAAATTTGTAAATGGAATACTCGGAGCAATGTACAAAGAAGAAGAATCTTAATAATTACTCTAATTGACCTAATTATTCTAATTGATCTTATCTAGAAATTAGAGTAATCAGAACAATTAGTATAATGCTAATTACTATGCCAATCCCCTCTTACGAAGAAAAAGGCTTTGCAAAAATAGAAGAAATCATGGGTATTTCTTTCAAAAACAAAGATATACTCGTACAAGCACTTGTGCATAGATCTTTTTTAAATGAAAATAGAGATTTTCCCCTCGCTCACAATGAACGACTTGAATTTCTCGGAGATGCGGTACTTGAACTTGTAGTAACAGAATACTTAATTGAAAACTACCTCAATCCTGAAGGTGAATTGACCAACTGGCGTGCAGCCCTGGTAAACGGAACTATGTGTGCACGTGTTGCACGAGAAATGGGACTTGAACCATACCTATTCCTGAGTCACGGAGAATCAAAAGATGAAAATACAAAAGCTCGTGACTATATATTAGCTAACGCACTAGAAGCTCTCATCGGTGCAATATATGTTGACCAAGGTTGGGAAATGGCACATCAATTCATTACCAGATGGGTAGTAACAAAACTACCAGAAGTACTAGAGCTAGGACTTTGGATGGATTCGAAGTCGCGTTTTCAAGAAGCATCACAAGAAATTGTAGGTATTACACCAACATACAAAGTGGTGAGTGAAAATGGCCCAGACCATGCAAAAGAATTTACTGTAGCGATTCACCTAGACAAAGAAAAAATTGCTGAAGGTACTGGTGGAAGTAAACAAGAAGCCCAGACAGCAGCAGCAGAAGAAGGATTAAAAGTAAAAAAATGGAAAGGACCAAAAATACAAATTTTGGAAAGAAAAAAGGAAGATCCTATTGGATAAATTAACACGCCCTGTTAGCTCAGCTGGTAGAGCAGTTGCCTCTTAAGCAAACGGTCGGAGGTTCGAGCCCTCCACAGGGCACTTGGATGTGCATAGTTTTAGCGCCAAACCTTGGCGCTAAAAACTTATATGCGCCCGTGGTGTAACGGATAACACAGCGGTCTTCGGAACCGTTAATGTGGGTTCGATTCCTGCCGGGCGTACCAGTGATATCCCTCCCTGTCCACCGAAGCTTTGGCGAAGGCGGGCCGGGCGTACAGCGAAAATAAAGACGCGATTAATCGCGTCTTTATTTTTTTATTTAACAACAATTACATACCGAGCTTTTCTTTCACTTTTTCTACGATGTCTTCAAGCTTCCAGTCTGACTTAACCAAATAATCATGTACACCACGTTCTGCAACATCACTCACTGTTTGGGTGTCTGCCAAATTAGTCAAAACAATAACAGGAACACCCTTACCCCAATCATCCTTTCTAAGCTCTTCTAACATTGGAATCCCGCCCATTTTTGGCATCATGATATCTAGTAATAAAATATCTGGATGGTGCTCAAGAGCAAGCTCTAACCCTTTTTTACCATCATGTGCCAAAAGCACACTGAACCCTTCTTTATCAAATTTATCTGACATTGCCTTTACCAAAGATGGTTCGTCCTCCACGACAAGAATGATCTTTTTTTCTTCCATATATTTATTTCAAAATAGTTTGAATACGTTTTAATAAATCCTCCAAACTCCAATCTGTTTTAACCAGAAAATGTTCTACATTAAACTTTTTCGCCTCCTCCTCTTTGTGAGGATCAGATAAGTTTGTCAAAAACATCACCTGAGCATTTTTTCCCCAAGAATCTTTTCTCAATTCTTCAAGAACAGTCATACCGTCTTTCTTTGGCATGACAATATCGAGTAAAATAAGATCAGGCTTACTCTCAATCGCTTTTGCAAGACCATCCTCACCGTCTAACCCCTCTAAGATTATAAACCCCTCCTTTGAAAGCTTGTTCGCCAATGCTTTACGAAGAGCTGTCTCATCTTCTATGATAAGAATAGTTCCCTTTTTTTTAACCATAATAATTTCTCCTTAATTATAATGTGGTATTTACTTGCACCATACCATTTTTTACATGAAACTCCACTATTTTACCAGAACTACCACCGGTATCTTCGTTATCAATCTCAATACCCATGCTTTGTAATTTTTCTCGTGCGGATTCGATATTTTGTGCACCAATCCCATGCTTATCTCCCGTAAGCTTCTTAAACATAGACGCACCCCCAACCAGCTTAGCAACTAATTTTTTTTCATCCCCACCCTTTGCCTTTATACCTCTGACAAGATTTTCAACAGCCTCATCTGCATACTTTGCAGACGTATTCCCTGATTTGAAGTCTGTCATCTTTTCCTCTTTTTTTCCTCTTCGGTGAGGCAACATGGCATGAGCCAATCCACCTACACTATCATTTCGATCATAAATTGCAATGACCACACAAGACCCTACACTTCCTGTTTTTATAATACCATCCTTAGAGTCTATTGCCAACTCACCTGTTTTTATATTTATCTCTCCACTCATATATTAAACTTTTTTACTTGTCATTTTTAAAATCTTTGAACTAGAATTCGGATCAAATAGATAGTATAAATCCCCTCCAACTTTCTTACCCTCAAGATGTAAATTGATCCTAAATGCAAGAATTTCCTCTGTATCACTACCAATCTCGACCAAAATTTCATCCATAACTGCTCCCAACATATCTACCGCGACATCAGGAATAGAATGAATCATGGTCATATCCAAAAATTTATTGAGTGCCGTGATCGACGCACCAAGCAAAATATTTCCCATCTCTTGAATTGCTGACAAATCTTTTTGTTGTAATTCTTTAATATCTTTAATCTTTTCTTTAGTAAGAATATCAACAAAATCAATTGCACTCTTTGGGGGAAGAATCATAACCATAGCACCCTCTAAGTCTCCATGTACTTTTAGAAATGTTGCAACAACAGTGTCCTCTGTTTTACCAAGCATGCGTTGTACATCAGTAATACCCCCAACAAAAGAATCTGGGACAGTCATGCCGATTTTCTTTCCAAGCATGTGTGAAAGTGCGGTAGCCGCATTACCCGCCCCGATATTGGTGATCTCTTTGAGTTGGTCTACCTCCTCTTGTGTCAAATGTTTTTTTGCCATAGTAAGTAAAATTAAATTCTAACTAATTGATTTGAATCTGATAATAACGAAACAACATCAAGAATAAGCACCACTTCACCATCTCCCAAGATTGTTGACCCAGAAAATCCTTTTACGCCATGTAAAATTGACGGCAAAGGCTTAACAATAATTTCTTGTTCATTCAATAATTCGTCCACCTCAATACCAGCAACCTCTTTTCCTCGACGAGTAAGCACAACTGTCTGTGTTTTCTTTTTCTCTTCCTTATTAGATATTTTTTTCTCTACCTGATCTGTGACTTCATTCTTTCGCTCTTTTAGTGCATATGATTCAAACATCTCTTTCTTGATATCCTTTTGCACATCGAGGTTAAAAATTCTCTCAAGGTTAACCAGAGGCACGTGGTCACCGTCAATAACAGCGACATCTTGATCTGCAACACTCTTAATATCATCCGATGTTATACTCACTACACGTTCTATGCTCGAAAATGGAATTGCAAATACACTAGACTGTATTCTCACTAAAAGTGCATTGACAATTGCTAAGGTCAAAGGTAATTCGAGTACAAAACGCGTACCCCCGTCTTTTGTCGTTGGTGACTCAAGCATGATATTACCACCAATACTTTCCATAAACTTTTTTACCACACTAAGTCCAACCCCGCGACCAGAAGTCTCGGTGACTTTTTTCTTAGTTGAAAGCTGTGGATTATACAACAAAGACGCAACACTCTTTTTCCAAGAGTCAGCTTCTTGTGTATCTATAGTATGTAATAATTCTTCTGATTGTTTATTTGAGATAATCCCCTTTTCCAAAGCTGAAGAAACCACCTCTTTCCAATTAACCCCCTGTCCATCATCTTCAACTACAATAGTCACAAAATCCTTTTCCCGTTTCGCCTTCAGTGTAATTTTGCCCGTCTTTTCTACACCATGATCTACTGCATTACGCAATAAATGTACTAACGGCTCACTAAGCTTGTCTACAATAGTACGATNATAGTACGATCAACCTCAAGATCCCCTCCTTCAAGAACCAATTCGATTTCCTTGTCTTTTTGGTGTGAAAGGTCACGAATCATGCGTGGAAAACGAGCGAACACCTGGCCCACAGGCACAAGACGCACCTGCATAACCTGAAACTGTAAGTTGGACATGAGTAAGTTTAAATGCTCAATTGTTGGATGTATTTCGAGCATCGCCTCACGTCTGCTTATATCAGCAACTGTTTCCTGTCTTTGGAGTACCTCCTCCACCCGATTTGTAATTTGCATGCGATCAATAAGTAACTCTTCTGTCAAATCCATAAGATCATCTAATCGTCTCACAGGAACTTTTATATGAGAAATCTTTTCTATCACAACCTCTTTGGTATTCTCTGTCTTTTTATCCTTCTTGGTCAAAACTTTTTTATCTATTTTATTTTCTTGGAAATTATCTTCCTTTGCCTCGACCACAGGAGCACCATCATCACCTCGCACAGACTTACCCACACCTTCGGTCACCACTCCTGTCAGCTCTTTTATTTTTTGAGAATGAAGATCAATATCCATCTCTTTGTCTTCCTTTTTTATGCGTTCAACAGAAGATTCAAGCGCATCAACAGATTTGAAAAGTTCATTCACCATGGCTATTGAAATTTCAATCATACCATTACGTGCATAATCAAACACATCTTCAAGAACATGTGTTAAAAACGCCATCTTCTTATACCCCATAGTTGCCGAGGAACTCTTGAGTGTGTGAGAAGATCTCATCAACTCATTCAAAAGATCAACATATGCCTTTTGTCTCAACTCACTCAACTCAACCCCTCGTTCTTTTTGTTTTATATTTTTCTCGAGTATCAAAAGATTATCATTCAATTTTTGAATATGCTCTTCCACTTCTGTCACGAACACATCTTTAAATTGTGTAACGTCTAACATAATTATGTTACCAATTTTTTAATACACGTTATAATATCCTCTGGTCTCAATATTTCATTTACTAGATTTGCCTTTATAATTGCTTCTGGCATTGAAGCAATACTGGCTGTTTGGGGATCCTGTGCAATAACATAACCACCAGCCCTCTTAATCAATTCTATACCTTTACGTCCATCATCTCCCATACCAGTAAGAACAATACCAATAACCTCCGAACCATAATTTTCTGCTACTTCACCCATAACCTCATCAATATTTGGTCGAGGACCTCTGTGAGTTTCGTGTCGTTCACGCAGATGTATTGTACGCTCACCATTACTTCCTTCTAAAGAAAAATGAGTGTCTGCTGGCGCGACAATCACCTGTCCAGCTTTTAGTGTGTCTCCATCTTGAGCCCTCTTGACCCACAATGCTGTTAACCGATCTAAACGCTCAGCAAATTTGTTGGTAAAAAACTCTGGCATGTGCTGTGCGACCACCACTGCTGCGGGAAAATTATCAGGTAACGATGTAAGTATATCTTCTACTATAGGAGGACCTCCGGTGGACGAGCCAATAACTACAACTTTTACCGCTAGGGTACGTGGACGTTTCTTCTTTTTCTTAACTCTCTTAATATGTGTGTATGTTCTCACACGTGCACGAGATGCAATGTGCACTTTTTCAAGAATTTCATCCTTTATTTTATCAATATCCAGAGACAATTCGCCGGAAGGTTTTTGTATAAAGTCTACCGCTCCCACACGCAACGCCTCCATAGCCTCTTCTGACCCCTCGCCCGTGTAGGCCGATATCATAATTATGGAAGGCTCATTTGTATTTGGATCTGCCAAAATCTCTTGAATCGCATGGACACCATTTAAGCCTGGCATATTGTAGTCCATGGTAATAACATCTGGTTTCAGCTCACGTGCTTTTACCACAGCCTCTTCACCATCTTTTGCCTGTCCTACAACCTCTATCATCTCATCGGTTAATAAAAGCTCCTTTAAGAGCTTTTTCATAAAAAAAGAATCATCAACAATGAGAACCCTGATTTTATCAGACCGAGAAATCATACGGTGCTATATCCAAAATTAAGCCAAAATCTTCTTAACTTCCTCCACAACCTGATTATTATCAAATGGTTTGATAATATAGCCAACTGCACCATGTTCCTTTGCCTCTTCTACAACTTTATCTTGACCTACAGCACTAACAACAATAATTTTATGCTCCTTACCAAGTTTTTTGATCACATCAATACCACCCATCTCTGGCATGATTACATCAAGAAGCATAAGGTCTGGTTTTTTTGCCTTTATTTTCTCCAAAGCCTCTTTACCATTCCCAGCTTCATCAACATTCTTATATCCCTCTTTTTCTAATATATTCTTGAGGACATTTCGCATAAAAGCGGAATCATCTACAAGTAAAATATGTGCATCCTTGTTTGACATAATAGTAATATATTACTAAATAAATTATATATGTTCTTTGACCAACTGAACCACATCTTCATTAAAGATGAGATACAACTGGGCTTTTATTTTGTGTTTTGTAATTTCTAGAGATGTTTTAAACACAACAGCATGATCCTCCTTTTTTTGCTTATCCTTAAGTTGATTCACAAGTCCATCTATATGACTTGATGTCATCATATATGGAGCACCTATAATTATCTTTGTGTTAGTCATCTTCGACAATGCATTGAGATAAGAATTTGATAAAATATTTAACGTCTCTTTTACTGCAGAACGATCAAAATCCATCAAGACTCCTGTGGTACCCACCTCTTGCTTATTGAGTAAATCCACCAAAGCAAGCGTCTCTTCACGAGGAATAGTAAGGAGAGAAACACCTTCCGCACCTTCTATAAGCTGTGCATATGTAATAATTGAACCACTCACAGTGGGTTGCAATCCCTCACTAATAAAATCATATGATACAAGCTCAGCAGCAGACGCTTTTACCTCTACTGGCTCGCCAGATAATTTAGTAAAAGATTGTGAAACCTCTTTTGACCCAATCTCTGATACTTTTTGTAGTATTTCTTTAGAAAATTCCATAAAATTATTCTTCCTTTAAGTGAGTAGTTTTCTTGATAGTCTTACCAAGTTGTAATAACTCTTTATCTTGTAACAACTTCGGCAAATCAAGAATCACAATAAGTCGTGATTCTTGTTGATCATTTTTTTCACCCTCATCTTCCTCGCCACCAAGCACAATAACTCCGCTAAGGTAATCTGCATGTACTTTCGTAGATACCAGATCAGGAGTCGGACGTACTTTATCAGTAGGAATGGTGAGCACTTCTTTGACATTATCTACCATTACACCAAAATCATTTTCTTGTACTTGGGTAACGATAATGTGTTTTGATTTTATTTTATTTTCTCGCACAAGATCGAATCGTTTCTCCAAATCTATCACCACAACAATTTGGCCACGCAAATTCAAAATACCACGAATAAACTTGGGAGAATTAGGAATTGGTGTAATCTCCGGAATAGTAATTATTTCACGTAGATCTATAATATTCACCGCATATTCTTCTCCATCAAGCTCAAACACAAGAACTTGCAAAGATTCTATTTTCTTTTCTTCTTCACCCGCCTTTTCTTCAGCGACTTGCGATATAATTTGTTTTAAATCGTCTTGGGGCATACAAAAATAATTAATGAGTTACTATTCCTTCTCTTTTTGTTCTGGAACACTTTCCTCACGCCCTTTTTCTCCCTGCTCTTTAGGCTCATTATATGTCAAAAACTGTTTTGCTTTCCGAGCCTCTCTCTTCTCTCCTGTACGCACAGATGCTTCTTCGATTTCTTCCATAGCCTTGCCAAAATTTTCCATACCACCAGCCAATGTCTGAAGTTCTGATGCCAAGCCTTGTAACTGCTGTGATGCTGCTGCGACTTGTTGGTTTGCAGCACTTTGTTGTTGAGTAGACGCTGATAATTGCTGTGCACCAGATGCATTTTGTTCTGATACTGCAGCAATACTATCCATAGTTTTCGCGACTTGCTGAATACTAGACGCCTGCTGCTGAATGGCTGCGGCGACCTCTTGGATCTTACTAGACACTTCCTGAACTGACGCAACTGTACCTGTCATAGAATCCCCAATGTCAGTTACTATTGTTTTGATCTCTTCTGCAGAATGACCGGATGTTTCAGCAAGTTTACGCACCTCGTCAGCAACTACAGCAAAACCACGCCCTGCTTCTCCTGCTCGAGCAGCTTCAATTGCTGCGTTGAGCGCGAGCATGTTAGTTTGTTCGGCAATACTTGTAATTGTCTCGACCATTTCAGTAATTTTTTCTGCGTCAGCCCCTGTCTTTTGGACGAGCTGAGAAGATTGTGTAGCACTAGATGCTGCTTCCTGAGAAGACGCAGACATCTGTTGTAATGCGGCAGCCATTTGCGAAACCGCTTGAGAGATCTCTTCTGATTGCCGCGACTGTTGTGTAGAACCACTTGCGAGCTGTTGTGCAATACTTGCGTTCTGCTGACTTGCGGCAGATGTTTGCTGTGATGATGATGAAAGCTGATTAGCAGCTGCTGCCATCTGTTCTACTGCACTTTTGATTGGTTTACGAACATAATTACCAATGAGCCGAGAAGCAAGGATAGAAATAAGTATTACAGCCAATGCAACAAGTCCTGCAATAAGAATAATCTGATCACGCAAAGTCATAATAGGATCATCTACTTCATGCATGTCTATTTCTGCAGCCAAACACCATCCATGGCCTTGACTGATGGCACCACCTAATTGCTGTATGATATGCCCGCCCATATAAGAACCAAGCACAGTTTCTCCCAAGTAATTGGCATACTCACCAACAAACTCTTGATCCCCAGATATTTGTTGTAGACACCTATCTATGTGATCGCCTTCGTACGCTTGTTCAAGAATAATATCTCCTTCCAAAAATCGAGACTGTGTAACGGGCTTTTTGTCAGCATTGATCAAAAATATTTCTAAGGTTTCTCCCCCAGCAGTAGCTGATTCTTGAAGTAAATTACTCAATCTCTCCACATTGACCCTCCCTGCAATAACCCCGACGAAATTACCTGCATGATCGGTCACGTATTGTGATATAACATAACTTTTTTTCTGTGTATCTTCTGAAAAATACACGTCTTTCAGATGGGCGCCTTTTTTGGAAACTGCACTGACAAAATAATCATCAGTACTTCGGTCAAGACCTTTTTGAGATTCGTCGGTTGAAGCAATAATTATACCTTTTTCGTCCAAAAAGAAAAATTCATAAAAAACATCTTTCTCAACCTCGTACACATGATTTAAAGAATTCTGAAGCCACAAAACACCTTTTTCAAGATCTTCTGGATTACTTTCCTTGTACGAATGCACCAGATGATTTGCTGCTAAAGATTCTACTATTCCAACCTGCCCTTGCAGTACTGATACCACCGCAGACTCAGCGATTTCTGCCGCAACATTTACCTCAGATTCAGCCTCATGTTCGAGTGCTTCGTGCGAATTAACATAACTAAAATACCCCACTACACCGATTGGAACTAGCGACACAAAAAGAAACCAAGCAACAAACCGCCCAGTTAACCCAAATTTTTGCGATAATTTCATAAAAATTGTTAGTTAAATGATAAAATAATTGATTTATAGTATACCACACATGACGCTTATCTAAAAAATTAGGTAAGCGCCTTACTCCCCTCTTTTTTTACCATCCCTGTGAGTGGAATAGTAAAATAAAATGTAGTTCCTTTATTTTCTTGTGACTCAAACCAAATCTTTCCACTTGCTGACTGTTCGATGATAGATTTAATGATATAAAGACCAAGGCCAGTACCGGTTGTATCCTTTGCCTTCACATTATCTGCCCTAAACATTTTAGTAAATATTTGTGCTTGTTGTTTTTTTGGAATTCCAAAACCATTGTCAGACACCGTAACCATAATATCTTTTGCACGTCGCTTAATCTCAAGACCTATCTCACCTTTCTCCCCAGTATATTTAACCGCATTGGTAAGGAGGTTTTGAAATACTATACGCATAAGCTTAGTATCGAGACTAATCTTACCAATCTTCTTGTCATACTTCTTCGTAATTTGTATACCTTTTTCTGCAATTTGTGGCTTAAGCTCCCCAAATACACTTTCTGCCATTTCTTTCATATCTGTAGGTTCTGGATCCACCGCAAATGTACCAAGTTCAATACGAGAAACATTAAGCAGAGAGTTAACCAACTCTACCATACGCTGATTTCCCGTATAAATTTCTTGAAGATATTCTTTTTGATCTTTAGTTATTTTCCCTGCGTCCCCTGACAAAAGCATTTCAGCATACCAGTTAATCGTTGAAAGTGGCGTACGCAATTGATGAGACGCAAGAGATACGAATTCGGTCTTCATCTGGTCAATCTCTTTTTCAACCGTAATATCACGGAATACCAAAATCGTTCCGACTATTTTCCCTTGCCACACAAATGGCGTGACGGTAATACCCGCGGCAAATTTAGTACCATCTTTACGTACATAATAATATGTTGTTCCTAATGGCGTTGTTGTCTTCTCTCCAGTGGAAAGAGCTAAAACCATAGGATGGTGTGCCATATTTATTGGCTTGTCTTTTTCATCTACAATATTAATCACATCCATGACTGATTTTTCAATCACATCTTTTTCATCATATTTCAACATTTCAAGAGCAGCATTATTAACCATGGTGACGACCCCATCTTGATTAGTAGAAATAATACCATCTCCAATATTTTCAAGAAGCGCTTCATCTTTTGCTTTTTCTCCAGCAAGTACCTGTGCCTGTTCTTGCATATCGTTGAGCACTTTGCGAACCTGATCCTCTGCTTCTTTTCTCTCAGAGATATCACGCTCGATACCCAAGAAAAACTGAACATTCTTTTTACTGTCAAGTACAGGAGATATGCTGACTTCTGCCACATATTCCTCTCCTCCTTTGCGTCTATTTTTTATTTCCCCCGTAAATATTTTTTTATCTTTTTTGATTGTTTTCCACAATTTATCATAAAATGGTTTTCCCATCAGACCGCCCCATAGTTTCCCTGCTTTTTGTCCAATAATACTATCCAACGAATAGCCAGTTATACGCTCAACAGCCTTATTAGCATGAATAACAATACCATCCAAATCGGTAATAACAATATGGTCTGATGCATTATCAACAGCAAGTCTAAACTTTTCAAGCTCACCAGCAAGACGTGTGGATCCTGCTTTCTCCTCTTCCACATCTTCCAAAATATTGAGAATTGCTTTTTGCTGGTTCTCTAGATCAGTTTTATTTTTAACAAGACTTTGCGTCTGTTTTTCGACTTTTTGTTCAATCTCTTTTCGTGATTTCTTTACTTGGTCAATCATCATATTAAACGCAAGTCCAACATCATTTATCTCATTATATGAACTGATATCATCTAACCTCAAAGAAAAAGCCCCCTCACTCACACGAAGAGCCGCTCCTTGTAATTTTTTTATTGATCTCAAAAATCTATTTACAATCAAGGAGACTAATACAACAGAAGCAAGTACTGCAATACTTACAAAAAATATCAAAATATAAATCATCTAGTTTATTGGCCTGACAAATGTTTCAACATCTTGTTCTACTATCAAATAAAAAGGGTATCCTTCCACATAATCAACAACAAGTAACTCATCCTTTGCATCCATTTCATCATATATCCATATAGTAGCTACACCACTACCAGCACGTATCACATCTTGCACATCATCATACTGAAGAGGTCGAATCTCGACACCCTCGTACGTGCGTTCATCTTTTATAAATGTAATAACATCTTTATCCAGAGCTCCCACGCTTCTAAATAAACGTTCAGAAATGTCTGAATAAACAACGACACCATATTGGTCTGTAAACATGACATGGAAGCCATCTCCTAATTCGCCAAATGATATATAATCTTGGACTAAGTCCGGATTGAGTTTCGCTACAACAACTCCAATAATATCGTCCTGGCTATACACCGGATGAGAAAAATAATATCCAAGTTTACCACTGGTAACCCCTCGAGCAACGCTCACGACAGACTCCCCTTGAACAGCACCTTTAAAGTAAGGACGAAAACCATAATTATTTCCCACAAAGGCTTCGTCTGTAGAAACATAAGTCACACCGTCAACACCCATAACATAGATCGCGGAATATTGACCACCAATATTCCCCTGTTCAAAATGTTCTAATATGTGTTCGTCTTGGTAAATAATTTCCTCATCATTTTCCAAATAAGAAATAAGAAATGAATTTTGTGAAAGAGTTTTGGCTAATTTTTGACTTGTATCAAAAAGACGCCCTATTTCTCTTGATTTTTCATGCACGATCAACTCAAGATCTTTCTGAGCCCCATCAAGTAAATTATCGCGTGCAAACCAAGAAATAGAACCGACGGCAAATAGACCAAAAATTACAATGGTAAGAGCTATAGGAATAATTGTGCGTACACGAAGTGATAATTTCATAAAAAACTATTTCACTTTTTTTTGAGATTCTTTAACTCTTTTTTCATATCAATCATCTTAAGTTCACGACCAACCATGATACTGTTAATTTTTTCGAGTTGATCGATAGTAGACGCAAGATCTTTTTCTGATTTCTTTAACTTTTTTGTCTGGGTCAAAAACTCTTTGGTTCTTTCTTTTATTTGATTATGGAGAAGTCTATTCCAATATATAAGAACATACAGACCAATAAGTATAAAAATAACAAACACACCACTAACCATAAAAAAGATTCGCTGCGTATTCTTTATATAGCGCAACATAGAGGTTCCAACTTCTATATCCTCACCTTGACTCATATCTAAAAAATCATGCTGATACTGAGACAACACAGTATATGTGCGTGAACTAAATATAGAAAATGACACAAGTAGTAATACAGCTAACAACAAAATTACCACGCCACTAATAATGGGCCAGTTTTTTCTTTTTGTACGTTCAGTAACACTACCCATACTTTAAGAAAGTTTATCAACTAATTTTTTAATCTGAGCATAATGCTCATGTATAATCTCTGGACTACGAAATCCTTTTGAAAATTCTGATAATTTATTCATAACTTCATGGATATCTGATGTTGTAGGTTTATCAAAATTACCTTGGATATCCTCAAATGCCTTTTTAACCAGTCTCTTACAATATTCACGATTCACAACTTCATCATCTGCTATGCCAGAATCCTCACAGTGAGCCTTGTAAAAACAATTCACCATGGCATCGCGCACCATGAGAGGCGTGATTTCCTGACTATCATCTATACCATATATGTGTGCAGACATAAAACTATATATTATCTTTTAATTCTTTAATCTCATTTTTCAATTCAACCATCTTAAGTTCACGTCCTATCATAAGTTTATTTATCTTCTCAAGTTCTCCCAATTTTTCCTCTAGCACATGTTCAGATTTTTTCCTATCTGAGAGATCCACATGAGTACCAACCAGCCTCAATACCTTCCCTTTCTTATCAACTTGCGCAAACGCACGAGCCAAGATATCGATATAATTACCCTTCTTATGTTCCATTCTAAACTCATGTTCAAACTTCCCTTTTCCACCTGATGCAACATATCTATTCACGTAGGCAGTAACTCTTTCTGCGTCCTCTGGATGTAGACGCTTTGCAAATTCATCAAAACTATTTTTGATTTCATTATCTTTGTATCCAAGCATGCTTTTCCAGCGAGGTGAATAATATACCTCACTAGTCTTGGTATCCCAGTCCCACAACCCATCATCAGCACCTTTCATCGCCAACTCAAACCGCTCTTCACTTACCTGGAGTTCTTTTTCTATTTTTAAACGTTTAGTCACATCATACCCGGTCACAAGTAAGCCTGTTATCTCTCCCTTCTCATTTCTGAGAGCCTTGTCATACCATTCTATAGAACGTGATTCGCCTTTTTTCGTAACTATAAAATTAATATTTCCTTGCGTTCTTTTTCCAGAGAGAGCACTTTTAAATACTCTTTTTACTTTTGTATAATCAGCTTTTGGCAAAAATGTATCAAACCAATTTTTCCCTTTGTTTTTGCTTAACTTAAACCCACTTAAATTCTCTAAAAAGCTGTTATAAAATACAATCTGCGCATTAGTATCCAACACCAAGACAATCGTCTGTGCAGTATCTAATATATTTTGAGAAAAATATTTTTCTTGTTTTAACTGCTCTTCAGCAAAAAATTCTTTTGTAATATCTTTGTGTTGAATCACCGCATTTATAACCTTACCCTTATTATTCTTGATAGGAAACACGGTCATATCAATCATCACACGCTTGGCACCCGGAACCTTGATGTGTTTAACTAAGGCAAATGGGTAATCCACACGAAAGTTAGCTGTCTTCCCTTTTTCAAAAACCTTTTTAATTTCAGGAATAAAACCTTTTTCTTTTAAGACATTGTCTTTAAATAAATTATATTTACCAATTACTGTCCGGTCATCCTTTATTCCAAAAAGTTCTCTGCATGCCTGATTCTGACGAATATTAAATCCCTTTTCATCAGCAATCCATGTACTAAATGGACTCTGATCAATAATAGAAGAAAGTAATGCCTCTGATTTTGCAAGATCTTCTGTTCTTTTCTCCACTTCAATCTCACACTCATCTTTTGCTTTTTTAAGCTCACGCTCATTCTGTTTATTTTCTTTTTGCAACTCCTCCAAATCCTCTATCATGAGATTGACCGAAACGGCCAATTCAGTAAATTCATCCTCTTCCTGAGATATTTTTATCTTTTTACGAAAATCTCCCATAGCTGCACGCTGTAAATATGGGGCAAGGTGTGATAATTTTTTTATAACAAAATCCCTATAGTTCTGTAAACTATTCTTTTCTTTTTCTTGTTTTTTGTATTTAGTGACAGGCATACATACAAAAAATTATTTTTGAAGCCACTTTTTGGCCTCAGCAAGAGTGTCGAACCAATGAAACTCACTCCTTTTAGTAAGTCGAGCAATAAAATTTGATACAACTTTTAGACGAACACTATCTCCACATACAGCAACTTTTTTCAATCGTACATCACTTCCCATTTTTGCGTACACCTTTCTCGCTTCAGCAGGAGGTGACCCGCTCTCTCCTATCTTAAGCAGATTAACAAGCAGTGTAAATTTTTTTGTTCCACCCTCATCCAAAATATTCTTAACTTTGTCACTCACAAAATGCGACAAAGGAGCTTCTTTTCTCAAACTCTCCGGGCTTTTCAAAAAAACTAACTCTATCATATCTTTCTTTACCCGAATACGAACCATTTTGTTTAATTGTGTCTCACTCACAGATGTCATATATTATTTTTTAAGCCAGTCGAGTGCTTCTTTTTCTGTTTCAAAAAATTTAAATTTTTTTATACCTGCTGCACGCATAATAAATGTTGCCATAACTCTAATCTGAATTGATGGACCAAAAACAGCAACATGAGCAATTTTTTTTGTTTTGAATAAATCTGAAAGATTTTTCCGTGCCTTTGGCGAAGGTAAATCTTGGGCATAGCTCAAATCAACTAATATTTTATACAACCTATCTTGCTTCTCTAACAAACCCTCCACTTTATCTACCATTTTCTGTGCGCTCTTATCTGTTGAATGTGATTGTTCTGTAACTTTAATAATTCCATCTTTACGTAGAATCACTCTGAAGGTGTCCATCATTTTCTTTTTGGGAGGCATCTCAAAATATCTTAAAAACTAAAACAAACCCCAATAAGCATATATGCCTGATTCTTCAGACTCAATCCTTAAATTTAATGTATCCACCAAATTATTAAACTCACTAGTAAAATCATCTTGGTGTTTTAAAATTATCTCTTCATCAGCATATTTATTTAAGAAATCCAAAACAACAATTTCTATTTCTTTCATCTGATCAATAAACTGCTCTGTCTTTGCCGTATCATGACCCTTTTCTTTCATCTTTACTAAAAGATCTTTATAAAACACATCATTTTCAAGATGCAAATGCTCAGACAAATCTGTCTTAAACGTGTCCAGTAAATTTATAATTTTCTCAGCGGGAAACACCTTGTTTTTTAATTCCTCAGCTACGAGCCCAAGGTCATTTTGTAATCCTCGATGCTGTTTTATCATCTGCGAAACAATATTGTCTACCATATATCTATTTTTAACATAACTAAACTCTAAATCAATCTTGCACAATCTATCTCACAACAAAAATATCAGTAACATTTTCAGACTCACAAGCTTGGACATAAATAGTACCATTATCCTCTCTCTTGACTACATAACCACTCCCCTCCTCACCAACCAGACTACCATCATCCCATGTTATTACTCCGGCAGGACTCACCGGGACGTCTCCCAAATACCCCTGATCAACCAGATCATCTAAATCTACACAATAACCATCCGAATCAACGTTGACATCACATGATGTGTTATTATCATCACAACCATTAGTCATTGCCGATCCACCATTCCCATCAACAATCATATAAAACGTACCTGTAACCATATCCTGGACAACACTTAAATACTCTCCCCCATTATCTACTTGATCGAGTTCAATTGCATGAGCAATAGATTCTACATCAGTATAACGTGCGGCATCTCGAGAATCACGAAACCGCGTAAGCGGATCAAGTGCAACAAAAATGACTGCTGCCAAAATAGCAATAATAGCTATCACGATAAGTAATTCAATGAGTGTAAATCCTTTTTTGAAATTATATTTCATACAAAATTAATTATCGTCCGACCTCTATCTCATCGCTATTTTCGCTCTCACATGCACGAATGAAAAGGATGCCATTACCACGTCTTTCTAGAGTATACCCTGTTGTCGACGAAGTCCACGTACCACTGCCGTTTGGACTCACAGGCACACTAGACATGTATCCATCAGTCACAAGCTGTGTCAGATCTACACAAGATACCTGATCTGGATTGGTATCACAATAATCTGTAATGCTTGTCGCTGTAGCACCACTTGTACACGTGCCAATCATATAGACCCCTGCATTTGTAGTAGTTGCAACGGCACTAAGGTAACTTCCTCCGTTATCGACCTGATCTACTTTGATAGCTGCTATTATTGCCCCCACATCTGTCCAACGACTCGAATCTCGAGCGTCTTGGAAACGAGTTAAAGGATCAAGTGCCACAAACACTACTGCAGCAATGATCGCAATAACGATCAAAAGCTCAATGAGCGTAAAACCTTTTTTCATATTTTTTATCATATGATAAATAAATAATTAATTAATACTTGTTGATGTGACAAGTGTTGAACTAACCACATCGTTTGTACTTGTTGAAATAGTACTCGTTGTCATAATCTCAGTACTCGTAACGACGTCCTCTTCAATGTCAATTACCTCAACACCTTTCGTTTCAAGTATTACATCCAATTCTTCGAGTTCTGCCAAATAGACATCGTCCTTTGGCTTATTATCTTGTGCAGATCTATATAAAAATGCCCACGCAAGCGCAGCAACACTTATAATCAACAGAATAATAAGTAATGTGGGCTTATTCTTCTTAGCCGTATCAACTGCACCCAATTCAGAAGGGATTTGTGTAATGTCTTTTTTTCTATTTTGTTTAGCCACTTTGGGTAATCTAATTTTTGGGTCGATTGTTGGATGATGCTTATCCCATTTCTTACTTAAACCTCTCAGAGCAAGACCTGTAGCTTCTATATATTCCAACGGGATACTCTTGCCACGTACACGTGAATGACCGAGAGTCACATCTGTTTTTAATACATGTTTGGCATACTCGACCAAACCTTTGAGTTTTGCAGTTCCACCAACGAAAACGACTTGAGAAACTTCTTGCTGAGACTGTTCCATGTAAAAATTAATTCCTTCCTGTACCTGTAATAAAATCTCATCAACAGATTTAGTAATCGTATCTGATATTTTTTTATTTTTCCCTACGAGGCCAGACTTAATCTTCTCTGTCTCTGCTTTATCTTTTTTTATCTTTTGTTTATCCACCAAAGATTGTGTAATATGATCCCCTGCCAAGTGTACTGTGTAATTAAACTTGAGACCGGTCTTATCAAATATAGAAACACGTGTCGTCTTGTCACCAACATCTACCACGCACGTATCTTTTTTCAAATCAATTTCTAGATTTCGAAATAAAGCGAGCGATTCAATATCAAAAATTTCCACTTCAAATTTATATTTTTTAAAAAAATTTTTCCACACCACAAATGTTTCTCGATCAATCGCAACAGCCAATATATCGACTCCGTCTTTTGTATCTTTCAATACAGAGTAAGAATATACAAAAGACGTTTCATCGAGAGGGACTGTGGCGACCAGCTCTTGCCTGACTAACTGCTCTCGATTTTTGGCAGAATGTGAATCAGCACGAAATGTATGTATATATGTCAAAGACTCTGGTAAACCAAATACAATATTGTTATGGTCAATTTTTTTTGGCTTAGCTGCCGCAAACAATTTTTTTAAGGTATCTGCCAATTTCTTTTCATCTTTAATCATTCCATACTCAACAATACCATCTCCCAAATGGGCCCGTGCCATACCTAATATTTTTGGACTTGTTGCCGAGCCACCAAGCTCTACAACTTCTATAGTGTGGTCCGAAATATCAAGACCAACTATTGATTTCCCCATCATACTAATCACTTATCACTTCCCATGAAGAAAGTGAGATACTATTGTTATTTAAAGTAAGCTCAGCTTGCTTTTTTTCATAAAAATCACCCAATTGAGATTCTACCACAATAATACGGTCTTGCCCTTGAGCCGTTATGCTTATTATACATGAATTTTCTCCTAAACTCAAAGCATTTCCTGAATAATTCTCATCCAGACGGAGTCTATGTAGCCCCTCTTCAAGACACGCGTCAGCAAATGCGCTTGCCTGTTTACCTTTTTGTGCAACATATCCCATATCTAGGTCTCCCAAACCAAGAATAGATGCGCTAAATGCCATCAAAAGTGCTGCAGCCCCAATAATTACAATAGTCAAAAGCGCGGCAATACCTTTTGTAGAATTTGAAATTTGAAATTTGAAATTCATATACTATTTTCTTAAACTTACAGCAGTTTGTAATGACTGACTGTACATATAGTTCACATCTTGATCTGCCCCATACTCAATAGTCATAAGCACGCGAATATTTTGACGATTATTTCCTTGATTAAGCCTGATAAACTGCAAATTAGAAATTCTGACTTCATTGCTTGTAAAAAAAACGGGAGATTCCACGCCTTCAGTCATTTGTAATACACCGTCATCTTGGCTTAAGCTAATAACTGTAGGATTGAGGGTTGAACTAGACATTTGTAAAGACAAAATACCAGGATCGATATCAAATGTTGAAGAGGAAATATTAATCCCACTTGCTGACTGGATTGTCTGAGTAATAGTATCAAGAGCAAGACGACTGTTAGCTTGCACTTCTTGCACGACATATGTCTTTCCACGAGATTGAGACACTGACAGAGAAAAACTTACAAAAGCACCAATCACACCACCAATAATAGCAAGGTAAATCAATGCCTCAACTAACGTAAATCCTTTGTTCCTTTTTCTATTTTTCGTCTTTCCTTTCATATTTATTTATAATTCACCGTAATATCTTGTAAGATTGGTGTGTTTGTCCCATCCCCTATCAATTCGACGCGATACTGCACCCATTGATCATCGTTTAAATCCAAAGAGACAAGTGTACCAAAAGGATCAATAAAATATGTCCCCGAACCAGTAGCACCATACCAATTTGTCCATACTCCTGGCGACCCGCCATTATCTGGTGCGGTGCGTAGCTGTGTCTGTATATCACAATTTGGATCACAACTTGATACATCTTCTGTCCAACTTATGACCTGGACCGGAGAAATATCTGCCATATCAAATACTGAAGAAATAAGATAGGCCGATGTTGCAAACCCTCCGCCGCCACCAACACCACTTCCCTCACTCCACGTGATACGTACATTATCCAAACTCACTTGTACGCTTCCATCACTTTCCAAAAACGCTTTAAAACTAATTTGACCTGTTGTTGTAGAAAAAGATGTAATATTTGTATTTACAATAGACGCAGTATTATAATTTGACGCTCCTGCAGTTATCCATGCACTACCATTCCAATATTGCCATGTACTCCCATTATCATCTGAAAGTTGGTAATAAATTTCACCCGTATTTTTTGTAGCAGTCTCTATAAGAGATTCCCACACATTAAGACTTGTAGTAGATACACTCAGAGAAGTACTCGGATAGATGGATGGAACTGAATCATCATAACCACCACCGCCGCCACCCCATGAACATCCAGATTGATTAGTACACGGTGTTTGGCTACCAAATGTATTACACGCATCTGGTGTACCGGAACACGACGCACCGCCAGGAACCCACAAACATTGTCCGCATCCTCCACAGTTTCCTTCAGTCGTATATGCAGAACAATCAAGTGTACCTTGACACTGTCCCTTACTTTTTGAACAACCAGCGCCGCCACATGAGCTACTGCATTGGCCTGGTGGTTCAGCACTACAGCTTCCTATATTACTACAGTATCCCGCGCCACCACCACCCCAACTACAGCCCGTTTGGCCTGTACACAACGTCTCATCTCCAAAGGTATCACACGCAGCCGGTGTACCAGAACACGAACCACCAGATGGTGTGTAGACAAGCTCAGCCACACTACTCGTCACAACAATATTACTACTATTGTATACATAATCTCCTGGCACATCGAATGTAAAATCATATTGTTTTGCACAAGAAATATCCACTTGATCTAATTGGACCAGCTGAGTTCCATCACTCTCCAAAAATGCTTTGAAGTTAATTTGTCCTGTAGACGTGGCAAATGTCCCAATATTTGTATTTACAATAGACGCAGNACAATAGACGCAGTATTATAATTTGATGCTCCTGCAGTTATCCATACGCTACCATTCCAATACTGCCACGTACTCCCATTGTCATCTGAAAGTTGGTAGTAAATTTCGCCACCATTCTTTGTTGCTGTTTCATTAAAACCAGACCATGCATCTATAGAAGAAACTAAATGCGAATTATTTGGATAAATACTTGGAACATCTGCAGGATATGAACTACCGCCTCCTGATTTTTCCCAATAAACTAATGCATTATCAAAACCTACAGTAACAGGTCCTGTATTTTTGTTTTTTGCATCAAGCCATACAGCAAGCTTGAAATAATATGTACCTGCAGTAGATGCGGCTGAAGAACAATCGATATTTTGCGTTCCTGACCATGCGCTTGTACCACTTTGGGATCCTGATGACCAAACCTGATTTCCAATTGTTGGCTCACCACTTGCCGAATCTAAAAAGACATATACTTGATAATCATCCACACCATTTGCAGCAACCCAATCCACGACAGACCAGTCAAATGAGCAGGTTACAGTTGCACTATTTTCTGTAACAGATATTGATTGTTCCCAAAAACCACCTACTTCATCATTTTTTGCATTCGAAGGGATATCTACATCAATATAGCCACTCGGATTTCCACCTATAGATTGCCAGTCGCCTGTAGGAGTTACTTCGCCACCCCCAGCATCCCACGTCGTGAAACTCCATGATGCTGCATCGGTGACAAAATCATTATTTTGTGTGGTTCCTGTAACAGTTGAACCAGGAGAAGAAACAAGTTGCGCAACACCACTCGCAATCTCTATTTTAGTGTTATCATACGTATAGCTTGATGAAGCAGTAAACGGCCATAATTTACTTCCACAACTCCCTGCTTGCTCAAGCAAGGTAACTTGTCCGGCAACACCATATTCAATATTCCCGTTATCACTATCATACATAGTTTCATCCGACCAAATACTTTGTCCTGATCCACCCACCCAATCAGTTTGGACCCAATCACGCGAATCCCAGTTAGTAAAATAGGTAATTTTTTGAACTTCATTTGTCACACCAGGACGCACTTCCCACAGCACAGAGACAGTAGCTTGTTTGGTGTGTATATCTGTATAACTTCCGGGACAATCAGTAATATCTCCAGAGCTGTCTCTGCACACATCTTCAAAACTAATCGTACGTGTATATTGCCCAATTGTTTCAGTAGTCAACTCACCATCAAAACTCCAACTACTGCTCACAACAGAAACTGAACTCGTGGTATACAAAAGTTCATTCCATGCACCATCTCTAATTGCACGCACAGCCTCTAGACCTTCCTGGGCAAGTGCTTCTGCTTCAGTCTGTTCACCACCCTGACCAAGTGCCGTAAACCCGCCAACAGCAAGTGTCACCATGGCAGCCGCAATTAAACCAAAAATAGCCATTGAAAGAATCACTTCAATGAGACTGACACCTTGATATGATTTTTGAATACGTACCAACATCTACACAATGATGTTAATAGATGAATTAATTCTCTTCAATTTTTCCTTTTTTATTTACGCTAATAACTCTATTCCCACTCGTCTCATGACGCAATATAATACTGCCAGTATTATTTGGCTTACCCTTACCTTTTGAAAAATTCACATCGACATTAGCGCCAGTAAGTGTAAAACTTGAATTGATAAATGATAAAGATGATTCCAACTTTATTTCACGATCGTAATCAGTATCTCTAGCAGCATAGGAATCTCCTTGATACAAAATATAATTGTCTACACCACCTAAATTAATATCAAAAAACACACCGTGAGCGGCGTTATTATATCGAGCAACGCTACGTTCACGAGCAGTACGCAACGTTTGAATTACTTGTGCTGATGTTTCGTCGAGCTGTGCCTGAACTTGCAATGACCCATAAATTGGCGCAGAGGCTGCAGCCAAGATCAAAAGAATTCCTATTACAATCAAGAGCTCGACGAGTGTAAATCCCCTCATAAAATTTATCTACGAATATTTCCCGTGATATTATAAATTGGTGTAATGATAGACAATGCCAAAAATGCAACAACAAGTCCGATAAAGATAAGAAGAATTGGCTCGATCGCAGTTGAAAGTGATTTGGTAGAATTATCAACTTCTACCTCGTAAAAATTTGCCAGATACATTAATGTGTCTTCGAGGTTACCTGACTCCTCCCCCACCAACACCATACGTGACACCATTTTGGGAAATAATGTTTCGTATTGTCTCAAATTGTCTGATAATTTTGTTCCCTTATTAACTCGTTTACTCACTTCACGCAAAGCATTTTTAAAATAATAATTTCCAAGAGATCTTTCGGTAACCAACAATGCCTCGTCAATCGTGAGACCACTCTTGAGGAGCATACCTAGTGTGCGAGAAAAACGAGCTAGGTTTGAATTTCTACTAATTTTTTTGACGATTGGAATATGTAAAAAAAGCCAATGAGTAGCAGGAAATACAAATTTTTGTTTGAGAAACCATGACATAAAAATCACAAATCCTACAATCCCCCAAAAAAGTCCCATACCATGACTATCTATAAAATGAGAAAATGCAATAAGCCATCTTGTGGTGAGTGGTAATCCCGTTTTCAATCCTTCAAAAAGTGGGATAATCTTTGGCAAGACAAAAAATGACATGGCGAGTCCCAAGAAAAAAGCAGCCACTAAAACAACAATTGGATAAAGCATCGCACCTTTTATTTTTGCAGATAACTCTTTTTCTTTTTCAAGCTGTGTTGCCAAATTTTCCAAATTCTCATCAAGAGTACCTGATGTCTCACCTGCATAAATTGAACTAACAAAAATACCTCCAAAAATTTTTGGATGTCGCTCAAGTGAGCTTGAGAGAGTATTACCTGCCGAAACAGATCTGAGGACTTCTCGCAAAACCTTCTTCATCTTCCCTTGGGCTGAGTCGATAATAATTTCCAACGATTCCACAATACTTAAACCAGATTTTTGCATGACGGCTAAATGCTTAGCAAGCAAAGCTCTTTGGGTGAGACCAGCGCCACCAAAAGAGATCTCGAAATCAAGAAAAGATTTTTTATTTTTTTGTTTAGGCATAATGACAGGCTTTTTAAAATTTGAGGTTACCACCCTAACCTTGTGTGACGCGTAAAATCTCATCAAGTGTGGTTTCCCCATTGAGAACTTTGTCCAAACCATCTTCAAGGAGTGTTATCATTCCTTCTTTGCGAGCAGCTACCGCAATTTCATCACTTGAAACTTGCTTCACCACAAGTGTACGAATATGTTCACTCATCTCTAACACTTCAAAAACACCAAATCGACCAACATAACCAGTATGGTTACACACTTTGCATCCACCACCTCGGTAGATACGCACCTTTTTTAGATCTTTATAGCCCTTATCACGCAAAGCCTTATGTAGTCTTTCATGTCCTTTGATAAGGGTTGCATCTTCACTCGTAAGCGCCAAAGACGCACGACAGCTTGAACAAATCTTTCGCACAAGACGTTGAGCAACAATCACATTGATTGTTGACGCCACCAAAAAAGGTTCTACACCCATATCAAGAAGACGTGGAAGTGTGGTAGCAGCATCATTGGTATGAAGTGTTGATAAAACCAGATGCCCCGTAAGTGCGGCATTGACTGCGATATCAGCAGTCTCCTCGTCCCTGATCTCACCAACCATAATAATATCCGGGTCTTGACGCACGAGTGAACGAAGACCTTTTGCAAATGTAATATCTGTCTTTGGATTCACTTGGATTTGAGTAACTCCTGCAATATCATATTCCACTGGATCTTCAATTGTTGCGATATTTATTTGACGACGATTCAAAATCTTAAGGACTGCGTATAGTGTAGTTGTTTTACCACTTCCTGTCGGTCCAGTAACAAGTATCATGCCATGTGGATTTTTGATCGCTTTTTTTACTTTTTTTAGGTTATATCCCGAAAAACCAAGATCTGATAAACCAAATTGTCGAGACCGAGAAGACAAGAGACGCATCACCACATTTTCACCGTGAGCAACGGGAACGATTGATATACGAACATCAATTCGTTCTTTTCCTATCTTATATCGCACCTTACCATCTTGAGTAGCGTGATGAACATCTGTCGGCATTTTTGCCAACACCTTGAGGCGTGTCAGTATAAAACTATACAAGTCTGCCGGAGCCGCTTTTTTGTCCAGAATAAGAACATCGTGCATCACCCCATCTATACGAAAACGAAATACAATGTTCCCCGCCTGAGGTTCGATATGAATATCCGATGCTTTGTTTTGGTACCCATAATGTAAAATGGTATCTACTATTTTGATCGCAAATTCATCACGCTCTTCTCTATCCAAATCTGGATTCATGAGAGACTCAAGTAATCGTTTGATATCTTCTTCTATACCTGATTCATAAACAGATATAACTTTTTCAAACGCTTCGTCTGAAATGTAATATGGTACGACTACATGGCCTAATTTTTTTTCTACAATATATTTTGCCTCTACATCACCCGGATCTTTCATACCAATATTCACTCTACTTCCTTCATTATTTATAGCGACAACACCCTTTGATCTACAGACTGCTTCGGGGATCATTTTTACAATTTCCTCATCTATTTTTTCATTATGTAAATCTATATAAGAGACGCCAAAAAATTCTCCGATTGCTTGCCCCAATACTGCATCGCTCAATAAGTTTTCTATATACAAATAATCCAAAACTGAT
Organism: Candidatus Parcubacteria bacterium; assembly: GCA_002869205.1. Lineage (GTDB taxonomy): Bacteria > Patescibacteriota > Patescibacteriia > Magasanikbacterales > UBA922 > BM521. The sequence continues at coordinate 30,662 of PKTJ01000028.1, forward strand.
GTACCGTGTGAATTGGAATAACTCACCGCATCCTCTAGATCGCCTTTGGATATATAACTTCCTTTGAGAAGAATTTCTTTTATTTTGTCGTCACTAAACATAAAATTTTATTAACCTAATATTTTTTGGATGTGTTCTATTACTCCAGTAATCGGTGTATCTGATTTTACAAAATAATCCTTTGCACCAAGTTTTTTTGCACGTTCGATATCTGCATCTTGACTCAAGTTGGTCGACACAATGACAGGAACCTTAATCTTTTTTGCTTTCATATCTTCCAAGACACCAAACCCGTCTTTCTTTGGCATCATGAGATCAAGAAGCATCAAATCATATTTGTCTTGTTCAAGCGCTTCGACGGCCTCAACTCCATCAAAGACTGCCTTTGCTTCATAACCTGAATTATTAAGCTTTAGCTCAAGTGCTTTAGCCATCGGCTTCTCATCTTCTGCAATGAGAATTTTTTTCTTACCTGCCATATGTCCCAAAAATTAATCGTTAAGTCTCCTTATTATTCTTGAATTATTTGTTGTAATAAAATTTCATCCCCCACTCTAACAATCCCAGACTCGATCACTCCATCCTCAGCAGATAATCTGGCCTTGGACGTAAGCTGTGTTTGTGTAGGATTCTCTGACAACAATGTAAAACTAAATTGCATTGCAAGAACATCTACATCAGCCGGCATCTGCTCAATATTCCACACGATGTGCTTCGTTTCTGCATCGTACTCAACTTCACCTGCAGGCACGACGATATCATCCTCAGACAATTCAATGTCTCCATATATATCTGCACTTACTGCGATATTGTGTAAATCATGAAATGAATTAGACAAAAGCCAAGTCACGGTATGGATACTTTGTCCTTGTGTATTTTCTAAAACCTCATCACGGACCTCAAATTCAAGATCTGATTCAATAGTAAGGATAATTTTGTTACTACTCACGATCTCCCTACTTTCACCTTCTCCATATTGTAATTCAGCCATCACATCGATCTGTGAATGCTCGAAGTCTGATAATGTGGCAGTGCCGCCATCTTTTATAGGAAGTGTCAAATCAATTTTGATCTCTTCTCCAGGATTTACCTGGTCAAGATCTGGAATGTATCGCTTATCCCAAGTGAATTCACCACGTCGAACAGTGTCAGACAATTGCTCACCTATTAGATCAGAATCAGTACCCATTTCCAACTTATTCCAATCAATAATACTAGTAATACCATTTTCATTATGTGAAGGAGCGTCTATCGTGAGTCGAATCACTGATTCATCGAGAGGTGTTTCACCAGAATTTCGAAGGACCAAACTGGTGACTAAAATTTCTCCTGGTTCGACATTGAGTGAACTTACACCGCCGTTCACAGCTAAATTAAATACCATGTCTGTCTCAACAAGCGCAATTTCTTTTTCGACTTTAGCCAAAACATATCCATCACCTATCTTTTCTTCGGTATCCCAACCAAGAACTTTTACCACAAAGGGTATAGATGCCTCATTCTCTTCTGTAAAAGATCCATTGAGTGTAATTATTTGTTCATTTTCAAGAGAATCAATTGACCACTGACAATCTGTATTTTCATCAACTGCAGGTTCACTCGCTTCTTTTTTGTGGATGAAAGAATCTGATTCACATACAACTGAAATGTATTCCAACGCTTCCCCATCTTCTGGTGTCAATATAATAGACATTCCTGTTTCAGATCCCACAGCGACTTCTTCTGGAATCTCCACATGAACTCTCACAATTGATTCATTGGCAGACAAAGCAACATGAGCAACCTTTTGAAATGATGAACTAAAACTAGCAGGGATATAGTTTAAAAATACACGAAATGATTGTTTGGTATCGAGGTCGGCAAACACACGACCGGTCACATCTATATAACCACTTTCTTGAGGTGCAAGAACACCCAAATCCCATGTATCGTTATTTTCATTTGATGGTTTAACAGAGCTTTCTATATACTGAAATCCCTCAGGATAGCGGATCTCTAATTTTACGCTACCAAGAGAAACATTTTGTGCATTGCGATATCTAATACGATACGAAAGCTCTTGACCCGCCTTGATATCTTCTTCTCCTGAGATAGATAATATCACATCCTCTTCAGAAAACTGAGATGATGGTTGCACCACAAAAAAACCAACCCATGCCACAACAGCAAAAAACACAAACGAAAATAATAATACAAAAAATGCAGTGAGAACGGTACTTCTTTTTCTTTTTTCAAATGTCTGCATGTCAGGCATACTCCCATCTCCATTTTCATAAATTTCAGTAAGTTTCTCTTCAATTTTCATTTCTTCAGTGTCTGGTAACACATCTTTTTTCTTTACAAGCTTTTTCTTTTTTACCTTTTGTTTCTTTGGAACTTCTGCGACCTCCTCGACCACATCTTCCACGCCTACCTCAACTTCGCTGTCTAGGAAACCAGAATCTACTTCATCCTCCAATTTTTTGACTACAAAATCACGCTTCTCTTCCAAAGCTTCTTCTTTCTTTGCATGCTGCTTGTTTTTTACAGCTTTTCCGCCTTGGGCGGACTTTTTTGCAGAAGTTTTTGGAGCTTTTGCTTTAGAAACTTTTTTCTTTTTTGGTGACTTTTTTATTTTCTTTTTTGGAGGCATACATGACAGACTTAAAAATATTTTTTTATTATTATTCTTTCTTCATCACCACACCAAACACTCTGTCGTAATCAAACGGTCCTTCAATTGATGCACCATTAACTGACAAAAACAAATCATCTCCAGATTTCCACACGGGCTTCCAACTGTCTGGATAAATAGTTGCATGGGAAAAGTTTGATTGTGATCCAGATTGTTTTTGCATAAACATACTATACCGAGATAACAATTCTTGTCCTTTGAAATTTTCAATCAAACGCGCAACATCCAATCCATCGGTATGTGTAATCTGAACGTTATCATCTTCAAAAACATTAAACGGTAATTTGTATGTAAAATATATTTGTGTTTCACTATTTGGCTTGGTAACAATCCAGTTGGCAAAAGCAGTCTTACCAAATTCATCAGTAACACGTGTACCAGTGTCTACATGTACTGATCGTTCTTTTTCTATTTCAAGCAAATCCTGATCATCTTCATACCAACGCGGTGGAACACGAAATGACGCTTCATCTGGATACACAAATCCTCCAGCATCAAGTAATTCTGATCCTTCTGGAACATACAATCTAACATAACTACTATTTACTTCGTCAAAGTATTGCTCCGTACCATCACCCTCGTGAAAACGAGTGATGAGAACCGTGTCGACAACCGAACCATCTTCATTGACAACTGCTTGATGATGAATCTGTTGACGCATCTTGGCATCACTCTTTCCCCCACCAAGATTGGTATTTACCACCATCAGGTAATCTTGTTGGTCAGTTGTATCACGCATTTCACCAGTCCATCCATAGTCACGGAATACATCTTGTACAGAGTTCTCTTTAAAATAAAATTGAATCTCACGCTCTTTGAGCGCACTGTGAATTTCAGTAACCAGATTTACAACTTGAGAAGATTCCACCTCTGTCATACGCTCCATGAGCTGTCCGAGTAATACGGACAAAATTGCTTTTGGTGTATTCTCTTGTGTATTTTCGTAAGATTCTATTTCGTATTGTAGATTACTCAGTGCATCTTCTGACTCCAAAATAATTTCATAATCTTCATTTTCTATAGGACCAACAACAGAAAGCAATCGCTCAAGCACGGTAGAGTTAAGTGCAATCACACCATCAACAGTTGCATTTCTACTCTCACGATAAAACCATGCCATTTTTTCAGCTGACACTTTGAAATCAGGAAACCAATTTCCATCTTGAAATTCCCATCGTTCATTGAGTAATTGCAAAGGTAATGGAGGTTTTACAAATGTATCCAGCTGACCTTGTAGGTCATAACTACCACCGCCAGGAACTTCAATGTTTTGTATCTTTCCATTTTGGATATCTACCACTGCAAAACTTCCAACAAAACCACCTGTTGCTCGAAGCTCGTGATGATTTTGGAATAACACTAAGTACCGTTTGAATCCATCACCACCCATAACAAGCTGAATACCCTGTATCACTTCATCCATCTGCTGCATGTCTCCAATAAAACCGCCAAAAAGTGATTTGAAATCTACAAAAGATTGTTGGTATTCTACAGGCAAAATAGCTTCATCTACATGTGACAAATACACAAGAGCCTCCTCGTATTGAGGAAGTGCACTCTTGATATGCTGACGCAACAAACTCATACGGTCTATGAGGTCCATATCTTGTCCATCAGTTGCCTCACCAACTCCTTTGACCAAATAGGTGTTTCCAAGTGCAAGATGATGGCCAGCAAGTAATAAGTCCTGCCTGCTTTTCACTTTTGTACCAACCACAGGAAGCATTCCGGTAACATATACAAGAGCTTTGTATTCCTTATCAATAATTTCTTCTGCAACACTAAATGAATTTAATGCAATATTTAAATAATATTGAGCTTGTGGAATATTGTGCTGAAACGCTGCCACAGTTGAAGACTGCAAAGACAAGAACGCATTTGTACTTTCGGCCACAATACGTGCTGTATCATTTTGTATTTTTTTATAGTACCCGATTGCAGGAAATGGTAGCGCCATTACCATGAGTAAAACAATCGTACTTACGGCAAAACGCTTTATACTAAATTTCTCTTGAAACGCATGAATTGAATCATAGATAGAATTTTTATATCTTCCCAACAATTCTTTTATTCCAAAATTATTTTTTGAAAAACCAGCTTTTTGTTTCTTACGCAATGTGCGTCGTAGTGAAAAAGCTGAAATCTTTTTTTGATTACCTTTCTTTTCTACTGGTGACATCTTTGCGATTTCTGCCAAGATATCAATAGACACGTTTTTTTCTTTTTGTTTTTCAACTTTCTTTCCAGTCTCCTTTGAATTTGCCTGTCGAACCATTTTTGCAAAGTCAACTGCATGACGCTCATGTTTCACTTGAGGAGCGTCACTATAAACCTCAACACTATCCCAATGTTTACTTTGGTTTTTTTTCTTCAATTCAACAACATGTGGGGATGTCTGCGCTTTTTCTACCACATGAACAGAGACAAAAGATGATTTTTTCTTTGTCTTCTTTTTTTCTTCTACAATTAACGTGATGCACGTACGTGAATTATGTCCTGTTCTACCACAAACAGAACACTTGCGAGGTGCCCTTTTTTGAGTCGCTTCTCTGGTTGTCCTCCCTCTAGTCATTTGCATTCATTTCATGACTAATTTGTATGCATATTATACCATAAAATCACATATAAAAAAACGGATTTTTATCCGTTTTTTAGGCAACTGTTAATAACATTATTTTGAATATTTCTTGTACACTTCGAGTGTTTCTAAAGCAAATTTTTTTGATGATAATTCTTGCATTCTATCTCGCCCATTTTGCAAAAGCATCATCTGAATATCTTTGTTTATAAGCGCGCTGCGCATAACATTACACATGTGTTCTGGATTACGCGGATCAAAATAAAGCGCTGCATCTCCCAAAACTTCTGGCAAACAACTTGTATTTGAAGACACGACAGGGATATCATAAGATATTGCCTCAAGAGGCGGCAATCCATACCCTTCATATAAACTCGGAAATACATACAAGCTTGCCCAAGCATACAAAGACGCGAGCTCACTGTCATTTGGAAAATCTACATACACAATATTACGACATTTTTGAAAATCACTACTTTGCAAGAGGCGTTCATAAAAATAATTTTTCTTTCCTGCCAAAACAAGCTCATAATCATCTCCATATTTCTCCTCAAAAACATGCCATGCTTTGAGAAGTGTTTCCAGATTTTTATGTGGGTAAGCTGCACCCACATAAATAACGTACTCTTTTGTGACACCTTTTTCCCTAATAACTTTTTTATCAGTTTTTTTCCACCCATCTTCTTGAAAAGGAGATTGGTATATTGTTGTCATCTTCTCGACATTAGTCCCAAGCACACGTTGCAAATCTCGTTTAGTAAAATCACTCGTGGTAACGATATGAGATGCGTGCTTTACAACACGTCTTACTACCCACCTATGAACCTTATCTTTTATCCAAAACATGCACTTACTACGCGTCGAATTTTCTGGACGAGCAAAATGAAACATGGTGAGGTCATGAATTGTCACCATAAATGGATCGCGGTAAAAAACAGGCACATTCCAGTGCGGAAAATGCATCAAATCCACTTGTTCCTTTTTTATAATTGATGATAATTTTAACTGCTCCGCAAACGTATACCAATGTATATTTGCTCTAACTTTTTTAAAGTTATCATACTTTGGCTCCCACAAATCCCATGTATCATCTTTCATAAACACAATATACTGGTTTGTGCGATCAGTCTTTTCGAGATGTATTATGAGTTGTTCGACGTAACGTCCAAGCCCGTGCCCCGGACCAAACATACGTGCGTCAATACCAATACGCATACTATCTACCTAAAAATTGATTGAGTTTTTCTTCATCGCCATACTCAAAGAAATCTTTCTGATGTTCTTGAAGTTTAACATGCGGATCTTTGGCATGTTTTATCCCACACCAATATGTTTCAGTCCGTGCAGCAATCTCACTAAGATAGTGTAATAATCCATTTCCGTAACCGCAATAGGCACACCCTATTTTTTCATACCATCTCAAATATTTCAGCTTATGACGATCAATTTTGATATAACTAGATCGTTTTACATAGGAAATTTTGTACAATGGAAAACAGATACGATGATACACTTCCACAAATATATCCGTTATGACGAATGGTACGATAATTATACTAATAAATGGAAACGATATAAGGTTACGAAGAACAGGAATTGGTTTTTGAGACGCTTTCATATATTAGGTTACTAATGATAAAAACTTTTGTGCTGACACAGCCCAGTCAAACTGTTCTGTACAAACAGAAGTACTCTTGGTGTTTTGTGAAACACGTGTCAAACCTTTTTCAATATCATATACATTGGATGGGTCTACCAAGTATGCCGAACCACCAACGACCTCAGGTAATGATGAACGATTGCTTGTAATGACAGGCACACCGCATGCACACGCCTCGAGTACAGGAAAACCAAATCCTTCATACAAACTTGGATAGACAAACATTTCTGATAAACTGTACAACGCAGACTTATCTTCTGCATCCACATAACCAATATAAACCACTCCTGGAGTCCTATCAACAGCCTTTATAATAGAATTATATTTCCAACCACGTGCACCAGCAATAACAAGTCCACATGTACCAAATTTTTGTCCATACGCATTTTTATATGCCTCTATAAGACCTACAATATTTTTTCGCGGCTCAACAGTACCTAAAAATAAAATATATTTTTGAGGAAGATTGTATTTTTTTCTAATAGCACACTCATCAAATGTTTCGTGCTGCATGTTTTTAAATTTATTACTCAAACCAGGAATCACCACACTGATCTTGTGTTCAGAAACATCATACACCTCACTTACATCTCGCTTGGTATTTTCTGATGGTGTTAAAATAACGTCTGCATTTCGACATTGTTTGCGGGGATTTAGAATACGATGCCACAAACGACGTTTCAATGAGTAACAATTTTTAAAAAACTCAAAACTTAAATCATGGATAGTAATAATATGTTTTGTTTTTTGAGAAAGAGATGTGAAATTTAAGTTGGGAGAAAAAAAATAATCAAGCGCAGTGGTCACCATTTTTGCATGAGAATTTTTCAACCTTTTTTCAACCAACTTATCTAATTTTATTATGCGCAACCAAACAAAAAAACTAAAAATTTTATTGGGCCATCGAGTTATGACATAATGAACATTCTTTTGATCCCATACAGGTATCACATCTGAAACATCTCCCCAAGAATTATAAAACAATATAAAATTATGATCTGTATCTATTTTAAACAGTGCATCTAAAAGTTCATGAGTATATTCCCCTACACCCGTACGCTCCTTGTGCATGAGACAACGTATGTCAATTGCAATATTCATACTTAACGTATATCAAGCCGACACTGGTTGAGTCCTCGTGTAAATTCTTCGTATCTATCTTCGGTATACTTTTTCATTTTATTTTTAAATTCTTCAACAGCAAATTTTTGTGCTCGATCACGTATAAGCTGACTGTCCCAAGCCGTATAATCAAAATGTACCACGGCATCAAGTAATGATTCCCATGATTGATGTTCAAAAAATACCCCCGTCTTATCTGGTACCACAGTCTCTGTCACCCCTCCAACGCCGTAGGCAATAACAGGACGACCAGAAGCCATAGATTCGATTGGGGTAATGCCCAAGTCTTCCACCTGTGGATGTATAAACGCACGTGCTCTGCTAAGAAGTTTTGCTTTTTCCTCATCATTTACGCGACCGACAAATTCAATATTATCTTTGGCTATTTTTTTCAACTTCTCCTCTTCTGGACCATCACCAAAAATCTTCAAAGGTATCTTGAGTCGATTGAAAACTTGGATAACCAGATCAAAACGCTTGTATGGAACCATACGTCCACCGGTTACAAAATAATCCCCGACTGTCTCACTGATTGAAAACGTATCAATATCAACAGGCGGATATATAATGTCACTACCTCGACGATAATACTTCTCAATACGCCCACGAACGGTATCTGAATTCGCCACAAAATGATCGACTCTATCAGTACTCATCTTATCCCAAATACGCAGTTTGTAGATGAGTCGAGGCAAAAATGCTTTGACTAATTTATTATAATTTAGGTCCTCAATATACTTGTGTGTGTCAGTCCACAAATACCGTGTTGGCGTGTGACAATACGAGATATGTAATGTGTCAGGACGAGTCAAAACACCTTTGGCAAAAGCACTCGTAGACGAAATTACCACATCAAAATCATGTAAATTATGTCTCTCAGTTGCAAATGGCATCCAAGGTAAATACCATTGGTACCTTGTCTTACCAAAAGTTAACTTACAGATAAATGATTGTTGAATTTCTGTATTCTCAAACCCTTTTACTTTTTTCTTATCATGAAATAAAACAAAAACAGGCGCCTCAGGCCAAATTTCTGTGAACGCCTTTAGAACTCGCTCCGCTCCCCCATCTTGTGCGAGATAATCATGTACCAGTGCAACTTTCATAATTGATATACGGATTTCCAGATAATCCAGATCTACAGATATCCGTAAATCTGGATTATCTGAATATCAGAATATTATTTTTACAATGCTTTTCTTTTTTTAAAGACAATAAATGGTGTTTTGATAAAAATTACTACGTCTTGCAAAAGACTCCATCGTTCAGTATATAAAATATCAAGTTTCATCTCTTCCTCAAAAGACAGATCGCTTCTTCCTGAGATCTGTGCAAGACCTGTTATACCAGGTTTTAAAGTAAAGACAATAGGATATCTTTTTTCATATTTTTCAACCTCACGCGGCTGATGTGGACGTGGACCGACAATACTCATCTCACCTTTTATGACATTGAAAAACTGTGGCAGTTCATCAACACTCCATCGACGAATAAATCTACCAAAACGTGTGACTCGAGGATCATCTTGGATTTTATAGATAGGGCCTTTTTTAGAATTTTGTTTTTTGATAAGCAGTTGCTCTTTCTCTTCAGCTCTCTCACCGTCCTTACCAAATTGTGGACCTGTGGAATCTTCTTTGTACATCGACCTAAATTTGAATGTAAAAAATCTTCTACCACGAATACCTACTCGTTCATTTTTGTAAATAATAGGACGTCCTGTCTCGAGTAAAATAATCAATGCTGCTATTAATAATATTGGACTCAACAAAACAATAACTAAAATACTGACAATGATATCAAAAATACGTTTTCCTACTCTACCCCAACCATCGAGAGATGTACGTCTAAGTTCGACGATTGGCACACCAGCAAGTGCTGTCACAGACATGTTTGCAGAGTATGTGGCAAACACATCAGCCGAATATTTGAATACAATATGATTTTGATTACAAAACTGCATAGCAGCAAGCGCTTCTTCTTCATCAGCACGTGGATTAGTAAAAATAATCTCATTGATGTGCATTGCTTTTAATTCTGTATCAAGTTTTTTTGAATATTGCCCAAAAGTCGCTACGACATCGTATCCTAATTCACGACGTCTTTTCAAAACATTCGTGACATTATTGGCGATTTCTTCTGAACCAATAATAACGATACGACGCAATCCAATTCCACCACGATATAACAATGATTTTATACCCCTCATAACAAACCTACCAAGCCCAACATAAAAAACAGCAAATCCCCAGCCTGCAGCGACAAGAAATCGAGAATCAAACAGTTGTTGTGTAAATACGATATACACTGCAATGGCTGCCAGACCAACAGAACACGCAAAAACTACGCGGGCAAGATCGCGAGCAAACTTTCTATTTGGATCTATAGAATATAAGTTCAAAATAGCAAAAATAACAATCCACCCCAAAGCCACCCATATCATCACATCCATAAATTCAAAAATACTCATCTCAAACACAACCGGCTTCATATCAATTGCCCAATCAGTGAATCGAAGATAATAGGCAGAAATACCTGCTAATATCAACATGAGAAAATCCAGAGGCACCTGGAGAACCATGAGTATGACTTCGGAACGCTTCATAATTGCTTTTATGTGGCTAAATTATATCTATATCATACTTGAAAACAGACCTCTTTGCAACCTTGACAAATGCTCATAATTATGATATATTTATTATTGTCTTGTTCATTACAGATGATCGCCCCGATGTACATCGGGGAGGAAAGTCCGAACTCTACCAAGTATATACTTGGTTTGGGTAGTGGGTAACACCCACCAGTCCAATGGCAACATTGGAACAGGGAAAGTGTCGCAGAGACTATACTACCCCGATTTAATCGGGGGAAAGGTGAAAAGTGTATGGAGGTTTTTGTTCTTAAGACAAAAGCTACTATACGGATTGTGGTGGTGACACCACAATGTGATAAACCCTGCCTAGAGAAAACACAGCGTTCTTGGATGCTATATCTTAGTTCGAAAAGGTAGTGTGTTTGATTCCAACAGTAATGTTGGAACTAGAGAAATGATCATCTCCCGACGTAGTCAGGAACAAAATTCGGCTTATCGTAATAAACAAGACAATAAAAAAACACCATAATGGTGTTTTTTTAGTATGTGCTCAGGAGAAGACTTAAATACTTACTCGGATAATTTCTCACATTAGCGCGCCTGCCTGCCGGCAGGCAGGTCTACCAGTCTCATACACAAATAATTTTTATAACAAAAAATTAATGTTTTCACATTAATTTCTTTGTGCTCAGGAGAAGACTCGAACTTCCACGGGAAAAAATCCCACTAGCCCCTCAAGCTAGCGCGTCTACCAGTTCCGCCACCTGAGCAGTGTCACTTGTGTCATTCCGACCGCAATGAACCCGACGAAGGAGGGTGAATGAAGTGGAGGAATCTCTTTCCTAAACAATGATTACTTTAAGAAAGGGATCCCCCGACTTCACTATGTAAAAAATTGTATTCTCTAATTTTTTACTCCGTTTCGCTCGGGATGACAACTACGACATTAAAACTTGCGTTCCTTGCCAACAATCATCTCAATTCGAGATTTTGCAAGCTTGATAGTGATCTTTATTTCTTTGGAAACCTGCCCATCGGTCTCAACAGGAAATGGT
>PKTJ01000033.1 GCA_002869205.1 Candidatus Parcubacteria bacterium
CATGTATTTTTAGGGTACTTTTTCTTGGGTACAGGAATTTTCTTTTACAACATGTATGGGTTTTATAGGAAAGCAAAAGAAAAAATTGTACGCATTCAAACAACATATACTTTTTTGTCTTTTGCTATTGTTATTTTTATTGGGGGATCAGCATATTTACATGCCTATGGCGTAGATACTCGTTTTCCCTTTGCCTATTTCTCGGGTATTATTTTTCCGGTAGTACTTTTTTACGCAGTAACGAGACACCATTTACTCGGTGCACGTGTAGTGGGTGCAGAAGTGCTTGCCGGTATTGCCAATTTTGTATTGATAGCAGAAATTTTCTTGGCAAAAAGTATTACCGAATTATTAATTCGTATATTCTTTGCCCTCGTTATTGGACTTATTAGTGTTCTCTTTATTATGGCTGTCCGAAAGGAGATTAGGCGTCGTGAAGAAGTAACACAGCTTGCTCATTCGCTTGAAAAAGCAAATTTACGTCTGCAAGAATTGGACCACCAGAAGACAGAGTTTTTGTCCATTGCATCTCATCAGTTACGTACGCCACTTTCAATTTTGAAAGGATATATTGAGCTTATAGAAGATGGAGCATATGGTAAGGCTCCAAAAAAAATGAAAGAAGTACTCGGTGATATGGATGAGAGCAACGAACGTTTGGTGAAATTGGTTGATGAATTTTTAAACATTACACGTATTGAACAAGGTAGGACAAAGTTTGTTTTTGAGAAAAATAATCTCAATGAACTTATCTCAAGTGTGGTAAAAGAACTAACTGAAAAAGCAGATGAGAAGAAAATGAAAATCTCATGGAAACCAAGTAACACTATCGGCACAGATATAATATTTGATGAAGATAAGATTCGTCATGTGGTGTTTAATTACATCGACAATGCAATTAAATATAGTAAGAAGGGTACGGTAAAAGTTTCTATTGAAAAAGAAGATAATGGGGTTACGGTCCGTGTTAAGGATAGTGGTCTTGGTTTTAACAAAGAGGACCAGGTAAGTTTTTTCCAAAAATTTTATCGAGGTAAAAATGTACAGGGAACTAATGTGAACGGGACAGGTCTTGGAATCTATGTGTGTCGTAAGTTTATAGAAAAACACAAAGGTCATGTTTGGGCGCACAGTCGGGGCATTGGTAAGGGGAGTGAATTTGGGTTTTGGATCTCAGGTAAACGTGTGTCTCAAAAAGTAGAAAAAGAGATGAAATTAGACGTGCCAAAGACAGATATGCAAGAGAAATAAGACTATATAAACATGTTTTGGGCCACTTGTTTTTTCTGAAGAATATGCTACAATAATCAGACATTTAAACCACACTTAACTTTAATGTTATACCTATGTTTAAGCCAAATAATGACGACCAATATAATCCATCATACAATGCTGCTGCTGAACCAGATGAAGTAGAGACAGTTGTTGGCCCTTCTGTTGTGGTGGAAGGTGACTTTGCTTCAGAGGGAAATATTTTGGTAAAGGGTACGGTATCTGGAAATGTAAAAACAGGTAAGTTGCTTACTGTAGAGCAGGGTGCAAAAATTTTGGCAAATATAAAAGCAGGTAGTGCTGTCATCTCAGGTTCAGTAAAAGGAAATGTGCGCGTTGCAGAACGACTTGAGCTCACTGAATCAGCTCAAATTGATGGAGATATCACTTGCAAAGTGTTAGTTGTGGCTGCTGGTGCGCTTGTAGAAGGAAAGGTTGTCATGAAAGGGATTGAAATTGAAGGTATCAAAAATGACAAAAAGAAATCATTACGTAGCAAAGTAAAATTGGCTGCTGATGATAGTGGTAAATAATTATTAAAGGGCTTACAAAGCTTATAGAGATTACAAGGAGTTTTTTGTCTTGTAGTGTCTCGTAAGTCTCGTAAGCCTTTTGAACTTTATGTACGTTTATCTTTACGACAATTTCCTCAAGCAAAAGCGATATGAGTCTGTTCTCAAGGCCATGGAGACCAAGTTGACAGATTATGGTATTGCTGGTAAGATAATCCGGCTCCAACATTATACGAGTGCCGAAATTTTAGTTGAGGACGAGATTCGTAAGGGAGCAAAGAGTATTATTATTGTAGGTAATGATACAACATTTGGTCATGTTCTTTCACGTGCTGCTTCTTGCAAAGTGACTTACGGGTTTTTACCTGTCGGATCTGAAAATAGCATTTCAGAAGTGCTAGGCATCCCTGTGGGTGTCGAGGCTTGTGATGTGCTGGCACGAAGAAGAAAATTACGTCTTGATGTAGGCTGGTTTAATAATAAATATTTTGTTTCTCAACTTCATATTCCACCAAGTAATATTGCGATTGAATATGACGAGAGCTTCAAAGTATCAAGCAAAAGTGGAAAAATGGAATTGGTTGTATGTAACCTGAAACCATTTATTTGGTCAGGAAAAGGAAAGGACTATGTAGTTCATCCTCAAGACGGCAAGCTCGAAGCTTTTTTAAGGCCTATTATCAAAGGTAAGATGCTTAAGCGTGAACAGTATGAATCTCCGAGTATTTTCCCTTTTGAAGAGATGGTGGTAAGTAGTAAAACACCATTTCCTGTTGAGACCGATGGGCAGGTTTCCAAAGAAATAAAGATCACTATCAAGCTTGCAAAATCTCGAATTGAGATGATTGTTGGCAAGGAACG
>PKTJ01000027.1 GCA_002869205.1 Candidatus Parcubacteria bacterium
GCCAGGATTTATGGCTAGTTTTGTTTCGGGGTTTTTTTTCAAATGTCCTTCAAGTTTTGTTTGTATTTTTTCAAATGTTTTACCAAGGGACGTGTAATAAATCCATTTTGTTTGTGGTAATTTTGGTAGTGTATAGGATCGTTTTGCGTGGTAGGAGAGGATGGTGCGTTCGCTTTTGTAGTTGAGGACAATTGAATAACGTGTCTCTTCGTTTTTAACCATTTTGACCATCTTGGTACTGACTCCTGCGGTTTCAAATTCATCTTTTATGATATGACCATTAATATCATCTCCAAGCTCAGTTACAATAGCAGTATTATGGCCGAGTTTATGTGCTCCCACTGACACGTTGGCTGCATTTCCTCCTACTGACTGAGCAGTATTAGTAATAGGAATTTTTTGTGCATAATTAAAACATACCAATTTTTTATCTTTGGTAAGTTTTGACGCATCTGATTTTTCGTCCAAAATGAGAAACGTATCTAGTGTTGAGTCACCGATAGTAATGAGATCAAGCATATATTATTTTTTTCCAACCTGTTTTATTTTTTTGAGTGTATGTTTTCCTTCCTCTTTGTGTAGTCCTATCATTATTTCTATGAATTCTACGAGAGAGGCGAGTGCGAATCCAGCCATAGCAATCATGAATATGCGATTTCCTATATAGAGTGCATAATCAAAAAGACAGAGTGCCCCTACAAGAAACACGAGGTCTTGTCTGCGTTCAGTTTCTAGAAATACCCCATACGTGATGAGGACAATGCCAAGTGCAGCCACAATATAGATAAGTGTTTCTAGGAGTTGAAATGGTAAAAAGGGAAATAAATTTTGTAACAACATATTTTTCAACTTAAAACGTTATGCAGATAGTATACCAGAAATGAGTCTTGTGAGAAAGGATTTGATCGACTATACTTATGCTATATGATGAACTATGTAAAAAAGAACGCACTACCTATCTGCATAGGTATTTTTTTAGCTCTACTTAGCTTTGTCTATATTAGAAATATATTTCATTATAATACCTATTGGGCATATGACGGGGGCGCACATGTAGAATATATTTTTACGATAGTTGATGAGGGACGTCTACCTGCCCCGGAAGAGAATTATCTTGCATGGCATGAGCCACTGTTTTATATGACGGAGGCCATAAAAGCACATGCCTTGATGTCACTTGGTTTTACACGTGAAGCAGTCATATATATGCTTCAGTTTGGTAGTGCAATTATAGGGATATTGTTTGTAGTGGGATCTGGAGCGCTTTCATATATTGTGATGAAGAAAAAAGGCCTTTCGTTTTTTGTTATGATTTTTACTGGTTTTTTGTATATTGTAACCGCGACGAGTAGATATATTACAAATGAATTATTTTTTCACATGTTGACTGTATGGTTACTGGTATTATTTTTTCATTGGAAGATGTATGAGCGAGATTTGTGGAATTGGAAGAGGTGGCTTAGTATCATTTTGTACCTCGGTGTGTTGGTTTGGATAAAACTTACTGCGTGGGTTGTTGTGTTTGCTCTTGTTCTATGGTTGGTGCTATATAGCGTATTGCAGAAACATTGGAAAGGTCTACTTTTGGCAGGTCTTGTATTTATACTTGTCGGAGCGATGTATAGTCCTTGGCTTATGTACAAGCATCAGGTGTACGGCGGTGCATTTACTATAAATAGCTATGAGACACAAAAGGACATGCACATGCCTCTCACGTTTTTTGTCACCTGGGATAATGATATTTTAGATTATCCGTTTTGGGATAGAGGAAAAGACTCTTTTTGGTCTATGTTTTTTGCAAGTGCTTTTGTGGATTACGATAATGTGTTTGAGAATTATGAGAGCGGTGAATATGAGAGAGGAAAGGTTCTTCAGAGTCCCAATGGACGCTATCTCTCGATACGGAGTGTTGCTAATCAATCTTTTCTTTTCTGGGTTTCTTTGCCATTTACACTTTTGTTTTTGCTCGGTGGCGTAGTGTGGCTCGTTCGTACATGCAAATCAAGATTGTCACATAAAGATATGTTTCTTGGTATTCTCGCTTTTGGTTTTTTTGCTTCCCTTGTATATAACGTTTGGCAGTATCCATTTCTCGAGCGCGGAACACTGAAAGCTATTTTCATTTTGACATTTTTTCCACTTATCGCGCTACTTAGTATTGATTCCTTGCAAAAAATCACTGAATCATGGAAATACAAAACAGCACTGTATGTACTGTTTTGGTTGTATGTAATTGTGTGGGGTGTATTTAGTTTGAATGCTATCGTATTACCTGCTTAATTTTCTTCTACCCCTTTGAGTAAATACATAGTGTTGTTTGGATTCCATCCTGGAATCTTTTTTGTTTCTATGATTTCAAAAGGGGGGAGAGGGGAAAAGCTCACGATATAATCTTGCGTATTGTTTACATATAGATTACGAATCCACCATGGACCATTCCACGCGCCATGAGGAACACCATTTTGTTTTGCTTCGTATCCTGACCAATAAGCATTCCAGCCATCCCATTCATATCCTGCGTCGATGTTGTGAGTTTCCAGATCAGATTCTTCTAAAATATTGTTTGCCAGATCCCAACGAGTTTCATTCCAATTTAGATAAAATGCAGTTTGACTTATGCTGAAAAAAGCAAAACCTATAATGGCTGCAATTGTTGCGAGAGATGATATTTTTTTAAAGGTAAGTTGTTTTGCGATGAGTATTCCCACGATAACAAAAAGAGGGAGGTAATATCTATCAAAACTATGAAGAACTAAAATAGGAATGAGATAGATAATACCAAAAATATAAAACAATCCAAATGGTTGTTCATGATATTTTTTGAGATTTCTTAACATGTACAAGAGCCATCCACCAGCCCCGGCACATAGAAGTGTGACAATACCCCATAATTTACTTGAAAATATTGGTTGCAATACGCCATTGAGTGTATATTCCATACCACCAAGTCCGTATGGTGTAATAATATTCATTATATAAGGGAACTGTAATTTGAGAGTTTGCCTAATGGCGAGCGCGAGTAGTATAGGGATAAAGACAGCAGTAAGTAGCCTCCAATTTTTGATATATTTTTTTATTCTCTTGAATGCACAGCCAATAGCAAGAGGAATTGAGAAAAATCCTAGATATATGAGTGAGTAGAAGATCCACCATTTGATATGGCCAAACATTTCATTACTTGGTATGAGGTGATACCCAGGGCCGTCAAGCGCAGTTACGTTTTTTTGTAAGAATATAAAAACCACGAGCCATAAAAGAGCCGGGACACCAAATGACCAAAATAAATGTCTTAACTTTATGTTTTTTAGATGAAAGAGCGAGTATATACCTGCAGCAACCATGAGCAAGATGTTTGTCTGTCTGGTGTAAAAACCGATCACTGAAAATAGCGACCCCCAAAATATAAATCCAGGCTTTTTCTTTTCAAATGCAATATAATAAAAATAAAGAGAAGCTAAGAACAAAAACAGTGCTGGAATATCTGTCATGAATGTAAATGACAGATTATAAAAAATAGGATTGAGCCAGAGTGCCAGAACTACCAGAATATTTATGTGAGGTTTGTTGTTGGTTTTGTTAAGTAGGAAGAAAAAGACTAAGATCGATCCTAAGGTTAAGAGTAGGGTTGAGAATCTGAGAAGAGAAAATGAAAAGCTAAATATTTTTGTGAGAGCAGTTCCATAGAGGATGGGAACGTAGAATGTAGGACCTGCATATGGACTCATGCGGAATTCTCCTGTGTCTGTCCAGTGTTTAATTATCTCAGTGTGGACCCAGTCATCGTTTAGTGCAAATTCACCAATTGGGTTTATAAACAAAAATTGCCCAAAGAAGAGTAGGGCTATGAGAAGTGCGTAGATATATTGTTTTTTCATATATGTGTTTACGGGCTATTTTGTATTGATTATATCAGAATAAATAAAAAGTAACCAAATTTTTTTAATTAAAAAACGGACCGAAGTCCGTCTTGTTTTTTTATCATGAGACGCGATAAATCGCGTCTTTACGCTAGTTTTCCGGTTTCCACATATTAATATATTCGATTGCTGAGAGTGCGGCAGTTACACCATGTCCTGCGGCAATGGCAATTTGTTTGAATGGTACATTGGTGACATCTCCTGCGGCAAATACTCCTGGACAATCTGTTTTACATTTGGTATCAACTTCTACTTGCCCTGCTGCATCTTTTTTGCCACATGTCACAAAGCTTGAATTTGGGATCATACCAATATGGACCATCACACCTTGTACTTCGAGTTCCTTTGTCTCTTTTGAAGTCGTGTCTTCATACTTGAGTCCTGATACCATTCCATCTCCCATGATTTCTTTTGTATTTGCGTTATAGAGAATTTCTATATTTTCTATTTGTTTTACTTTGTCAATCAATATATTTTCTCCTTTTGGAAAACCGCCGTTATGTTCTTTTGCGTCTGGGTATTTTGTAATAAGATATACTTTTTCGGAGATACCACTCATCATGAGTGCTGATTCAAGGGCAGAATTTCCACCACCAATTGTTGCGGTTGTTTTTCCTTTGAAAAGAGGACCGTCACATACGGTACAGTAGGTTACGCCCTTGCCACGCAGGTCTTCTTCACCCGTTACACCGAGTTCACGTGGATGAATTCCGCTCGCAATAATAATTGCTTTTGCTTTGTATATACGTTCTTCGCCGACTGAATTTTTTGCAGTAACGATATGGATAGTACCTTCTTTTTTTAAATTTTCTACACTAAATCCTTCGTCTATAGGGACATCATAGGATTGAGTGTGCTTATGAAAATTTTGTGCAAGGTCAAATCCAGTAATATGAATAGTTCCTGGCCAATTTCCCACCTCACCAGACAGCGCAACTTCACCTCCAATATCTTTTGCTACGACGACAAAGTTCAAATTTCTACGTGCAGCATACACTGCTGCTGCAGATCCTGCTGCTGCCGCACCGATGATTACGAGGTCGAGAAGTTCATTTTTTGTATCAGACATAATGACAATTAATCTAAAATTATTCTTTTAAAAATTCTACCGCGTATACACTATACCGTCAACTTGTTGATAATATTGTACATGCGTTCCACATTTTCCTTGACCATTCTGTCATTTCCAAATATGGCACTACCGGGGCAAATTGCATCAACTCCAGATGCAATAATGTCAGGCAGTGTTTCTTCGTTTACTGCACCATCAATTTCAGTAAATACTGTTGGATGCAAAGATTTAAATTTTTTTATTTTTTCCAATACTTCTGGAATAAGTTTTTGTCCCTGGAATCCCGGGACTACACCCATGAACATTACTGATTTTATTTCTGAAATATATGGTTCAAGCACTTCTATAGGTGTGTCTGGATTGATTACTATACCAATTTCCCATCCATATGCATGAAGGGTTGGTAGTATATCTTCAAAATTTTCAACTGATTCAAAATGTATGAGAACACGTTTGATTTGTTCTGTTGCCGTCCAACGTTCCAGTTCATGTAATGGATTTTTTACCATCAGGTGAAGCTCAATATCAAGATCAGTACTTTTTTCTACTACATCTGGGTCAGCCCATGTGGTGTTTGGTACAAATTTTCCGTCAGCAATATCAAGTTGTACCATTTCGAGTACATCTTCTGCTGCAGTAATTTGTGTTTTGAATTCTTCTTCTGATTGGACAAGAATTGATGGTATGATTTTCATATTTTTTATTTTTCTAGCGACTCAACTTTTCCGAGTCTTCTTGCGTGCCTTTCAGTTCCTGTATATTCCGTTTCAAGCCACTTTCGTAATACAAGCATGGCAAGGTCGTCGCTCAGGTGGTCCGCTGCAAGCGAAATGATATTGGTGTTGTCATCTTTTATCATACTTTCTGCCACGCCGCTGTTGTATCCAATACCACATTTCACTCCTTTTACTTTATTTACTGCGACACAAACTCCTACACCGTTTCGACATATGACAATACCACGTGCATTTTCTTTTACGACTTTTTGAGCTAGTGGAATAACAAAATCCGGGTAATCATCTTCTGGATCATGTTCAAGTGGTCCCATGTCTTCAATTTTTAGTTCGAGTTCATTTTCACAGTAGCGAATAAGCCGTTTTTTGAGTTGGTATCCACCATGATCTGAGGCGATATAGAGAGGTCCTGAGTACATATTTGTAAATATTTATATAGATTAAGTATGTCTATTGTATCATGGGGGGATTTTTGGCTCAACTCTTGACAATTTTAATATAATATGATAAAACATTGTGTCCGACAGGCGACTTTTAAAGGGTCGTTTTGTTGCACATGCTCATTCACAAACTAACCTAGTTCAGGAAAGGCTACCGAATGGAAGATAGTGAGCTGGTGCGCCGCGCTCAAGCGGGGGATCAGCTTGCCTTTCGGGAGCTGATGGAGAGATACGAGCGGAAGATGTACAATCTCTGCTTTAGTATCGTTCATAACCGTAGTGACTCCGAAGATTTGAAGCAGGACGCATTCTTTAAGGCGTTTCGGAATCTTGGGAAGTTCCATGGCAATTCGAGCTTTTACACGTGGTTATATCGTCTGACGACCAACGTCTGCATCGATCATTTGCGTCGTGTGCGCAAGGATCGAGGTGGTTTGGACTATGACGATAGGATTTTTCACGAAGAGGCTCCTGTGTGTGCTTCTCCGAGTTGTCCGCACCATGAGTTGCATAAGTCCGAGTTGCGTAGACAGATCATAGATGCGACAGAAGGGCTATCGCAGAAACATCTCAATGCATGGATGTTGCGTGAGCTCGAAGGTCTGCCCTACGCCGAGATTGCAGAACGAGTGGGGACGGTTACAGGGACGGTAATGTCTCGTCTACATCATGCGCGTCAAAATCTACAGCGTGCACTTGGGGACGGGGATGGCGGTAATCAACACAGTGCGCCAACAGAAAACAGGAGGATTATGGCATCGGCAGGGAGAGAGCAAGACAAGTCCAAGGCGGCGAGAGACCGGCGGTTCGCTGAAGGTCTCAAGCTACTCGTCTTTAATTTCTGGGACGCCGATCAGATCCGGGCTGCTTCGCTCGGTGAAGTCGTGGGATTCCAGACCATGAGGCGTTTCAATCCGGGCAACTTCTTGCGCGACGCACAGAAGAAGGGCTATCTCAAGGCCGCTCGGAAACGTGGATGGTACCAGATCGACAAGAGTAATGGTCGCATGAAGGAATTGGCGATCGAGCTCAACGTCGTCCCTGGACCGCAGAAGGCTGCAGAGCTCGCTGTCGACATCCTCGAGGACGACGACGTGCGGCCGATCGTTGCTGAGGCCTTCGAGCAGATTCTGTCCACCAACACACCTCTTGCGGCCGAGGCTTTCGAGTCGAAGCTGCGTGAGCTCTTCGGATGGCGTGATACGGACGACGATGTTCCGTTGTATCTGATCGAGATGGTCTTGAGCGAACTGTGCGGGGGAGACAAGGCGATCCTCAGGTCCTCGTCTATCACCGGGGGCAAGAAGGGCTTCGAGCTCATCACCATGCCGCCCGCAGACGACAAACCAGACACACCCCCAGCCGGTGATACGGCGGGGAAGGGAGATGGAGAGAAGATGGCGAAGAGCAGTGGAACGAAGGGGTGGAAGACTCTCAGCGCCCACAACGCGCTCTGGGACTGGCTGCAGAAAGAAGGCAACCTGAATCGATTCATCCTCGCATTCCAGGAGGAGTTCGAGGTCGCACCGAAGCTCGCCCGCAAGGGTGAGTCGATGTCCATGCACCATATGCGCGATAAGCTCATCGCGCGACTGGGCATCGTCGAGATCGTTCCGCCCAGGTCGAAGTTGTTGGGCGTGGTGTTGTCGTTCCTCTGCGAGCCGGAGCAGGGGCTCTTTTTCCGCGATAACAAGACGGGCTCCGTGCGCTTCGGCCTCACGGACAAGGGCAAGGGCATAGTGATCGAGGCTCGCAAGCCGGAGGGTGACAAGAACCCGCCGCCCGCAGATGACAAGAACCCACCGTCGCCCGCAGGTGACGACGACCTCGCCGCTCTCGTGGCGGAGCAGGGCGCTTTGCAGCTCCGCATCGACAGTGCGGTGCAGCGTCAGGCCGACGCGTTCATCCACGCGGCGGTCGGTTCGATCGTCGAGGGTATCCCGGAGAGCATCCCGGGCGGGCGTATCGCGTTCGCTGAGCGGGTCGCGAAAGGTATCGTCGCCCAGGCCTGCGAGCGCTTCGGCTCCAACAACAACTAGGTAAGGAGGACAACATGGCACGTTCACCACCCATGTGACGTGAGGAGGGCGCCCCGATTTCAACATCGGGGCACCCACAAAATGACATCAGTATTTCTGGTGTTTTTTTGTTGTAAATAGAAAAATATGATACCCTCTCAAATGAAGTGTTAACAGGAGATTTTGCTTCCTAACCCAAACCAGCAATCGAGGTGACAGTAATGACGCGAGAATCAGCAACGATCGATGGAACGATCGTCAGTCAGCCAACTCCAGAAGGTATCTAGGGGGCCCTCGGTGGCCCGGCGAAGGTTCTCGTCATCGGCGGGACCAAGCTCTACCAGCTTCCGGGCATGGAGAACGTGCGTGAGGTCGCGGTCCCGACGCCGTTTGGTGACGCGTCCGACGTGTTCTTCGTCGGAGAGGTGGACGGCGAGCGTATCGCCTTTCTGCCGAGACACGGACGCTATCACACGCTGAGCCCCTACACGGTGCCCTACGTGGCCAACGCGTTCGCTGCCAAGATGCTCGGTGTCGAGCGCGCCGTGCTCGTGAGCGCGTGTGGTGGAATGAAGAAAGACTGGAAGAAGGGCGACTTCGTTCTCTTCGACCAGCTTCTCGACTTCACGGGAGATTCTCCCAAGAGCATGTTCCTGAAGTTCATCATCGCCCACGTGGCTCTCGAAGGGTTCCGCTGCGCTGCGCAGTCTTTCAAAGTCCATCGTATCCTTGATGATGCCGGACTTACCGTTCATGACGGTGGCAAGCTCATCACCGTGGAACAGTTCTTCGCGGGTGGATGGGCAAGCAGCATCTTCGCGGATCGCTTCGGCGCCGAAGGTATCGGCATGACGACAGGTCGTGAAGTGCCACCGCTTCTCGAGGCGGAGATTCATGTCACAGTGATCGGGCATCTGACCGATGGCAACGGCTCTGAAGAAGAGGGCGGCGTCTCTGCAGCGCTCGTGAAGGAGCAGGGCCCTGTCAACATGGCGCGGCTCATCGACCCGCTGCGCGACATCGTGGTGGAGCTCGCACGTCTCGAGACGACCTGTGAGTGTGCGACACGCCTCGACGGTGCGATGCAGACGGATCGTGCCTGCTTCGTTCACCGTAGACAGCAGGAGCTCGCTCCGATCTTGGCGCGCTACCTGCGCGATCACTCGAAGCAGGGCTGACACACCGACACTAGGAGGGAGTTATGGCACGAGAACCGCCAAAATGATCGCACATACGCGGTCGGCGCTCGTGGGGAGGGTGTCTCGATCTTGATCGGGGCGCCTACAAAGAAACATGAGATATTCTCGTGTTTTTTTGTTGTAAATGGTTGACTTCTGTTTATTTTTTTGATTAGATTAAAATAGAACATCTTTGCTCCCGTGTGGAGCGGAAAGGAAAGGTCGCCATGCAATGGCAATTGGCAGATCTTGATCGTTCGCTCCTGATTATTCTTCGGGAGCTTAATGCTGTGGCCGGTGAAACATTGGCTCATGGTAAGCAGGTGATCGCTAGTGCAAGGGAGACCGGACTCCTGAACACGCACAGCCAGCCGGATCTGATTGGGTCGCTCAAGCACCTCGCGAGTCAAGGGCTCATCGAGCTCAACTGGCCCAAGGGTGGGCTCACGTCTCGACTCACTGAGGAAGGTGAACGTCGCCTCGACGAACCGGTTGAGGAACCTGCCCAGGTTTTGCCCGAAGAACCGCAGCACAATCTCGCTGGGCTCGCTTCGTGCGACAAGGGCCCGAAGCTGAAGCTTGCGGCACCGCGTGCCATTGTCCTTGCCCTCATCGAGGCGCACGTCAACGGCAATGGCTGGGCCAAGGCATGTGATGTATACACAGACATTCGTCGGTGTCTCAAACTCCCACTCGAGGTCTACGATGCTTCGATCGGCATCCAGCTCGCTTTGTTCAAGCGCTTCGGCGAACTAGACATACGAGGTTCGGGTGATGAGCGTGAGCTTCAACTCACAGAGCAGGGCAGGGTCTGGTGTCACGCCAGACTCAAGGAGCTCCACACGGCGTGACGAAGGGGGTGTCGATCGTTCCGGCTACGATCGACGAACTCCAAAACAACATCAGATATTCTGGTGTTTTTTTGTCCTTGACAATTTGTCTTAATTTAGTATACTTTCCATACAATTATAAAAGCGATATTACCCGTTATCAGCGGGAAGCTTGGAGAAGAACGTATACAACTAGTAGAACTCCACGGGTAAGCCCGTAATAGCTGTAATTAAGTATTCACAGTCGAGATGGTACCGCCGTAGCTAGGCTCTCGATAGGCTGTGATTTTTTTATTTTAAAGAGCCGTAAGTTTATCAAGTTCATAAAGTTTATAAAGAATTTTTTGGTGTTATGTTCTTTATAAACTTTACAAACTTGTAACTTTATAAATTATTGTTTATGCCATACAAAGCTAACGAGATTGAACAAGACATCCTTAAGCATTGGGATGAAGTCAACGCATTCAAAAAATCAGTCGAGAGTCGTCCGGAAGATAAGCCGTACGTGTTTTATGATGGGCCGCCATTTGCGACCGGTCTTCCTCACTATGGCCATATTGTGGCGAGTCTTATGAAAGATGTGGTGCCACGTTATTGGACTATGCAAGGATATCGTGTGGAGCGTAAATGGGGGTGGGATAGTCATGGGCTGCCAATTGAAAATATTATTGAAGATGAAATGAATCTTGGATCGAAAAAGGATATTGAAAAACTTGGAATTACTCAATTTAATGAGGCGTGTCGTTCTACCGTACTTAAATATGCAGAAGAATGGAAACATACGATTAAACGCATGGGTCGCTGGGTGGACATGGAAAATTCATACAAAACCATGGATATTGATTTTATGGAAAGTGTTTGGTGGGTCTTCAAAGAATTATGGAATAAAGATCTTATATACGAAGGAAAAAAATCAATGCATGTATGTCCGCGATGTGTTACACCTCTTTCTAATTTTGAAGTTACACAAGGATATAAAGATGTAAAAGATTTATCAGTGACAGCAAAGTTTAAATTAACAAATGCAAAAGAAAAGTTAGATTTGGATGGAGATGTTTCTATTCTTGCATGGACAACAACACCTTGGACATTACCAGGAAATGTTTTATTAGCCGTAGGTGAAAACATAGAGTATGTTCTCGCACATTGTACTGAAAAAAATAGTTATTTTATTTGTGCAAAAGATCGTGTAAGTGAAGTTTTTAAACAGTGTGACAAAGAAAAGTTTGGATTAGTACAAAGTATCAAAGGATCTGATCTTGTTGGATTAGAATATGAATCTTTGTTTCCATATTTTTCAGACACAGAAAATGCGTTTCGTGTGGTTCCAGCAGATTTTGTAACTACGGAAGACGGTACTGGTGTTGTACATATCGCACCAGCATTTGGTGAAGATGATTATCAGGTTGGCCAACGTGAAAAAACTGGTTGGGTGCAACATGTTAATATGGATGGAACATTTGTAGACGAAGTGACTGACTTTTCAGGACAAGAAGTAAAACCAAAGGAAGACCCCACAAAAACTGATGTAGATGTAATTAAATATTTGGCTGGCAAAGATTTGTTATTTGCAAAAGAAAAGTTTGAACACAGCTATCCACATTGTTGGCGTTGTGATACACCACTTCTCAATTATTCTACCAGCTCTTGGTTTGTTCGTGTGACTGATCTGAAGGATGAGATGCTTGATGCCAATGGAGATAAGATTGAATGGGTTCCAGAGCATATTAAAGAAGGTCGTTTTGGTTTGTGGCTCGAAGGTGCGCGAGATTGGGCGATTAGCCGCAATCGTTTTTGGGGCTCAGCATTGCCAGTTTGGCGTAGCGAAGAGGGAGATACTATATGTGTTGGTAGTGTAGAAGAGCTCGAGACATTGTCTGGTCAAAAAGTAGAAGATCTCCATAAGCATATTGTAGATGAGATTGTTATTGAAAAAGATGGTAAGGAATATAGACGTATTCCAGAAGTCCTTGATTGTTGGTTTGAATCAGGTGCGATGCCGTATGGACAAATGCACTATCCATTTGAAAATAAAGAAAAATTTGAAGCAGGTTTTCCAGCTGAATTTATTGCAGAAGGTCAAGATCAGACACGTGGATGGTTCTACACACTTCATGTTTTGGCAACAGCACTTACTCGTGGAGAGAATCCTTCCATACCAAAACATGAAACCTTGCCAGCATTTAGAAATGTGATTGTAAATGGAATTGTGTTGGCAGAAGATGGAAAGAAAATGAGCAAGCGCCTGAAAAATTATCCAGATCCTCTCGAAGTACTTGAAAAGTATGGAGCGGATGCGATGAGATTTTATTTGGTAAGTTCTCCGGTCATGCACGCAGAGAGTCTTAATTTTACAGAAACAGGTGTGCGAGAAATGTATAACAAGGTAGTAAATACATTGTGGAATGTGTTCTCTTTTTATGAGATGTTTTCGGATCACGATACACAAACCATGGAACCAGGCACAAGCGAACATGTTTTAGACAAGTGGGTTTTGGCGAAATTACATGTTTTGGTCACAGAAGTAACAGGAAAAATGAATGATTACAAATTGGCAGAAGCAAGTCGTCCCATCTTAGACTTTATTACTGAACTTTCACAGTGGTATGTGCGTCGTAGTCGAGATCGTTTCAAGGGTGATGATGAGGCTGACAAAAAACAGGCACTCGCGACATTGCATTATGTACTTATGACACTTTCAAAAGTCATGGCACCATTTACACCATTTATTGCCGAGAAATTATATCAGGAACTTGGTGGTGAAATGGAGAGTGTTCATTTAGAAGAGTGGCCAAAGGTTGAGAGTGAAAGTGAGAGCGAGGTGTTGGGGCAAATGGAACAAGTGAGAAAAGTTGTTGAAATGGGGCTTTCGCTGAGAAGTGAACATGGTATTAAGGTTCGTCAGCCGTTATCACAATTTACGACTTACGACTTACGACTTACGACTGGTATGCAACAAATTATTGCAGAAGAGTTAAATGTAAAAGAGGTTGTTGACCAGGCTGGTAAAGAGAATGTCTGGGTGCAAAAAGAAGATGGGGGACTTAAAGTAGCACTGAACACAGAAATTACTGATGATCTCAAAAAAGAAGGTTTGGTTCGTGAGATTGTTCGTACTATTAATCAAGTTCGAAAAGAACAAAAACTGACTATTGAAGACGAGGTGGTGGTTGAGTATCACACTGATGATGTATTACTTAGTACGGTGTTTGAAGAATATTCAAACGAGATTAAGAAATCTGTTTTGGCTCGTGAACTACACAAGGAAAAAATTAGTCTGGAAGAGTCAGACGCAGAAGAGAAGAAAGTCGATGGTGCTTCCTTATTACTATCGGTAAAAAAATAATATGTCACACGATGGATCAAGAAAGCCTGAGCGAGGTGGTGAGCTTGAGAGACTCGCCGTTGTTCATAAACTTCGTCTGTTATTGCAAAATGCTCATCGATTAGGGAATAACGATTGGGAAGGTCCTTCTATAGAGAGCCTTATATCTCAAGTTGAGGCAGGTGAAATAGATCCACCATTGGCACTGCAAAAGGCGAATGAGATAGTAGAAGGAAAAAATTTACATTAAAAAGAGGTTACAAGCCTCTTTTTAGGTTGTTGACGGACGTTCTTTTTCACGTTACAATGCCTTAACTAACCATATTATTAATCTTTTTGTTTATGATTACGTATTTTGTTTCACCAATGTCCTCTAAATTGGACTGTCTCATTATTCCTGTGTTTGAGGAAAAAGGTTTGGGTCAGTATGCAAAATTATTTGATAAAGAGCATAATGGTCTTTTGAGTGATGTTATTGAATCAAAAGATTTTGAGGGTAAAAAATCTCAGACGAGTCTTATATATACCAAGGATAAAGATATTCCACGTGTTCTTTTGGTTGGACTTGGTAAAGAAAAAGATATAACAATCAAGAAGTATAAAGAAGCTGTTGGTATGGGCATTGTTATGTGTCAGAACAAGAAAATGGAGAAGCTTGGTGTGGTGACGTCTCAATATT
The DNA here is from genome assembly GCA_002869205.1 of Candidatus Parcubacteria bacterium. Classification (GTDB taxonomy): domain Bacteria; phylum Patescibacteriota; class Patescibacteriia; order Magasanikbacterales; family UBA922; genus BM521. The sequence continues at coordinate 14,194 of PKTJ01000027.1, forward strand.
TTATAAAAAAGTATGGTGGGAAAAAAGTTGCATCTGATATGACATCGGCAATAGAGATAGCGGCATATGCGTATGATGAACACAAGACTGAAAAAGATGCAAAGATCACAAAACTAAAACGTGTCGAATTTGTTGGTGATTTTAATACATCTACCAAACGTAGTTTAGAAAAGGGTATAGAAGAGGGACAGATCATTGCACGTGGAGTGAACTTTGCACGACAGCTTGGAAACACTCCGCCGACCATTATGACGCCAACATATCTAGCTTCTCAAACCCAAAAAGAATTCAAGAGTATTCCTAAACTCAATGTAAAAGTGCTTGGTAAGGCAGAAATTACTAAATTAGGTATGGGGTGTTTGCTTGCGGTAGCACGTGGGTCTGAACACGAACCGCGATTTATCATTGCAGAATATTGGGGGACAGACAAAAAGAAAAAACCAACTGTTTTGGTTGGTAAGGGAATCACATTTGATTCTGGAGGGCTTTCGATCAAGCCGGGTCAATATATGATTGACATGAAATTTGACATGCTTGGTGCAGCTTCCGTACTTGGTACAGTGAAAGCAGCGGCAGAGTTAAAACTGAAAAAAAATATTATTGCTCTTGTCCCTGCAGCAGAAAACATGCCGAGCGGTACAGCATTTCGTCCAGACGATATTTTGAAAGCTATGAATGGTAAGACGGTCGAAGTGCTAAATACAGATGCAGAAGGACGTCTTGTGTTGGCAGATGGTCTTTCATATGCGTCTCAATATAAACCAAGAGAGGTGATTGATTTGGCCACTCTTACCGGCGCATGTATGGCAGCCCTTGGACTTGAGCGTTCAGGAATTTTTACTGATGAGGAAAAGATGTATGAAAAATTATCTCGCGTATCTGACTCAGTTGGCGAGCAACTCTGGAGACTCCCTCTTGGAGAGGAATATAGTGAAGCTATGAAGAGTGAGATTGCTGACATAAAGAATTTGGGAGGCGTTGGCGGAGAGAGATATGGAACTGCTAGTACAGCTGCTGCGTTTTTGCAAGAATTTACTGATTATCCATGGGCTCACATTGATCTTGCAAGTGCTATCTATGGTAGTAAAGGTAGACCTTGGATTCGTGCAGGTGCCAATGGGTTTGGAGTGCAAACATTAGTAGAATATTTACGATAATTATATATGGATATAGAGCCTCGAGGCCCCTTGGCCGAAGCACGAAAGAAAGCACAAATATTTATTGGAGAAAATGTACGTATTTTTTTTGAAGATTTTGAAGGTGGGGAAGATGCTCTGGGAGCTTTTGTTATGAGTATTGAAGACTTTGATATGGAACAGCTTCAAGCATGTCATCAGGCCCTTGCTCTTTCATTAGAAACTTTTTCTGGTGAACAAATAGAGCAAAATCCATTACTTGGTTTTTATAAAAAATGTAAAAAGGAGACTGCCAAAAAGATAGATAAGATCAGGAAATAATATATGAAAAAGAAAAAACTCGAACTCCTCGCGCCTGCGGGGAGTGTTGAAAAAATGAAGTATGCGTTTGCATATGGAGCGGATGCGGTGTATATGGGTATACCTGATTTTAGTTTGCGTGTACGGGTCAATCAATTTACCATGGATCATGTGAGAGAATCTATTGAATATGCACATAGTGTAAAAAAGAAAATTTATGTGACGGTGAATATCATGGCGCACAATGAACACATAAGTAAGCTTGCACCCTATCTAAAAAAATTAAATATATGGAAACCAGATGCACTTATTGTTTCAGATCCTGGTGTAATAGAAATGGTAAAAAAGTATGCGCCAAATCTGGAGATTCATCTCTCCACACAGGCAAATGCGACCAATTGGCAGACAGTAAAATTTTGGCATGACCAAGGTCTTGAACGAGTTGTTTTGGGTCGTGAAGTCACCCTTGAAGAGTTGAAAGAAATACATAAGAAAGTACCAAAATGTGAGCTTGAATATTTTGTCCATGGTGCTATGTGCATGAGTTATTCTGGGCGCTGCATGCTCAGTTCTTGGCTTACGGGTCGTAGTGCCAATCTTGGGGATTGTGTGCAGCCGTGTAGGTGGAAATACGGCGTANGATTGTTCTGGTAATAAGAGGCAAAAAGAGTGTGGTTTTATAGAGGCAGAAGTCGAAGAGCCCCAGCGTCCAGGGATGAAAATTCCTGTTGAAGAAGATATGCATGGGACATATATTTTCAATTCCAAAGACATGTGTTTTATTGAATATTTACCGGAGCTTATAGATGCTGGGGTTATTAGTTTTAAGATTGAAGGTCGTGCAAAGTCAGTGGCATATTTGTCGAGTGTGGTAAAGGCATATCGAGAGGCGTTTGATTATATGGATACTATTGAAGAGACGCGATTAATCGCGTCTGGGCACAAGCAAAAATTGCGTGGAATTAAGAAACGTATTCTTGATAAGCTCGTCCATCGAGGATATACCACAGGATTTTTGTTTGGTCGTGACACCGTGGAGCAAAATACCGACAATAGCCATACGGGTGGAGAAGAAGAATTTGTGGGTGAGGTTTTGGATTCACAAAGGGATGGTAAGGGTTTCAAAACAATAGTTCGTCCTCATAATGCTTTGCGCGTGGGTGACAAGATTCGTATTATGCAGCCAAATAATAAAGATTTGCGTACCACGATTAAAAAAATGTATAATGAGAAAGACATGGATGAAATTGAGAGTGGACATGGAGGAAGTGGTAAAAATGTTGTCATTTATACAAGTCGTGAGGTGGAAGAATTTAGTATTTTATTTAAACAAACATGATTTCTCTTATTGTAGGTACAATTGTTTCAAAAGGTAAAAACACTGCGGTTATATTGACACAATCTGGTGTTGGGTATGAAGTGAGTTTGCAAGTCAGTAAGTTATCTAGTTTGCACGTGAATGATGAGATTACCCTCCATACATATATGAAAGTTTCTGAGAATTCTATGGAGCTTTTTGGTTTTGAGGCAGAAGACGAGAAAGGATTTTTTGAAATTTTACTCTCAGTGAAAGGTGTTGGGCCGCGAGGTGCTCTTAGTATCTTAGGGCTTGGAAGTATTGAAGAGATTAAATCTGCCATTTCTCGTAGTGATGTGTCGTATCTAACCCAGGTGAGTGGTATGGGTAAACGCACAGCAGAGCGTTTGTGTGTCGAGCTTAAAAATAAGATTACTTCAATAGAAAAGAAAGATGAGAATGGTGAAAAAGTGGGTGACAAACTCGGGGAAGTTGTAGATGGTCTTGTCGGGATGGGTTATTCCAAAGAACAGGCTCGTGATATTGTAAAAGGCCTTGATGAAAGTAAGCCGGTCGAAGAACTCTTGAGAGATGCGCTGAAAGGTATTCAATAGTAGTTTTTAAAAGAAATAAAAAACCACCAGATTTGTCTGGTGGTTTTTGTTTTGTCTTGTTTTTAGAGAAGTGCAATACCAGCTACCGTGTCACCATCTTGCTTAAACCGCATGATACGGACACCTTGAGTTGCGCGTCCGAGTGTAGAAACACTTTTTACACCGGTGCGGATTACCTGTCCTTTTACCGATATAATCATAAGATCTTTTTCTTCAGTATTGTTGACTACACGACTTGCCATGATCTTACCTGTCTTTTGGGTGACAGCCATGGTCTTGATACCACTTCCACCACGTCCTTGGACTTTGTATTCATTGATCTTTGTGCGTTTACCAAGACCGTTTTCTGAGACGACAAGAAGTTCGAGGACTTTGTTTTTTACGAGTCCTGTATCAATCACATTCATACCAACCACTTCGTCTGTTGATTTGAGTTTGATAGCACGAACACCAGCAGCGGTACGGCCCATAGCACGTATATTCTTTTCTTGGAATCGGATTGCCTGGCCCAGAGAAGTTACAATCATAACATCATTTTTTCCAGTGGAAGGGCGGACCCATTCGAGCATGTCATCTTCTTTGAGTTTGAGCGCAATGAGGCCTGACTTGCGAACATTGGAGAAATCTTCGAGTCTGGTTTTTTTGATCGTTCCTTTACTTGTTACCATTACGAGGAATTCATACTTACTCATGTCTTCCATGCTCAGAATCGCTGAGACTTTTTCATTTGGAGCAAGTTGCAGGAAGTTTACGAGTGCCTGTCCTTTGGCAGTTCTGCTCG
>PKTJ01000011.1 GCA_002869205.1 Candidatus Parcubacteria bacterium
CGTTTATTTCGCTTCACCTTACCACTTTCGCGTGAATTAAAATGGTCTTGACCGTCAGTGCGTTTCAAGACTTTGGTGCCTTTTTTTGATTTTTTCACACGAAATCGCTTGGCTGTCGCTTTGTGTGTCTTCATTTTTGGCATAATTTCTTATTAATGTACTTTTTGGGGCGCTCTGATTATAGCTTATATGCTACTTTACGTCAAGGTCTATGCTTGTGTATAGAAAAATCCCCATAAAAAGAGGGGATTGTGTCTAAAATAAGGTTATTTTTTGACGATTACAGCAGTTACTTTTCGGCCTTGTTTCTCTACTTCTTGCTCAAATTTGATATCAATATCTTTGGCAATATCAGCAGCAAAGTCCTTAACCACTTCTTTTGCGAGGTCTGGACGAGCATTTTCGCGTCCTTTCATCTGAAGTTCGATTTTGACTTTGTCACCTCTGTTGAGGAATTTTTCTGCCTGTTTGAGCTTCATTTCTAGGTCGCCCTTACCAATACGAACTGAGAGACGAACTCCTTTGGTTTCGCTCGTACGTGAGTGAGCTTTTTGCTTATGAGCTTCTTTTTCTTTTTGATATTTGAATTCAGTGAAGTTGATAAGTTTTGCAACAGGAGGGTTGGCCTTTGGGTTGATTTCTACAAGATCGAGCTCTTGCTCAAGTGCGGCATCAAGTGCATCGCGTTTTGACATCTCACCCAGGCTACGTCCTTCTCCATCGAGTACAAGAAGTTCTTCAGCCTGAATCTCATTATTTTTTTTATAATGAGGAATAAGTGGTTTTTGTGGACGTTTTCTTCGTGATATGCGCATAAGTATTGTGATTATCAAATATGTTGTTGATTAAATTAGATCCTGATTTCCAGATAATCCAGATTAACAGATATCCGTAGATCTGGATTATCCGGAAATCCGAATATTTTTCGTGGAGATGCCGGGAATTGAACCCGGGTGTAGATGGGTTACCACCACACTATTACATGCGTAGCTGATTTGTTGTTTCACTATATGCTAGAAAACCAGCAAAATAACACATAGCTAATCCTGAATTGAGTTCAGCATATATCATCAGGAAATAATGTATACCTACACTCGATAAGTTGACACCGTTCATCCACTACCGAGTATCATGGGAACGATGGTAGCAGGCTTATTTAAGCCACTACAGATGCGAGTGTTGGAACACGGAATGCAGAAGCAACAGCGTTTTTCACTCGACTTACTAAGTTTGCACTTAGAATTTGGACATTGGCATTAACGAGGGAAACATCCAACCTCGACATGTGTGTAAGTAGATAACTTAGGTCCACCTGTCGAACCCTGTCATCCCCATTTATGTACGAACTTACGAAAGATACGAAAATAAAATTCAAACATAATATTTCGTAATTTCGTACGTTTCGTAATTTCGTACATATCAATTCATTTCTTTGATAGCTCTATTCGCTTCACGTTTTTGCTCTCGGTCTTTTATCACTTGTCTTTTGTCACGTGTTTTCTTACCCTTTGCAATACCGACCTTCACCTTTATGTGACGACCCCTAGTATAAACAGAAAGAGGGACGATTGTCAAGCCTTTTTCTTGTGATTTTGCTGTTAAATAAGTGATTTCTTTGCGATTGAGAAGGAGTTTTCGAGATCGTTCCGGCTCATAATCTTTTACTGTAGCATACTTATATAGAGGGATATTTACGTTGCTAAGGATTGCTTCATTGTCATGAATTGTGATAAATCCTCCAGTAAGCTTCATGTGCTTACCTCTGACAGACTTAACTTCTGGACCCGTCAATACCAAACCAGCCTCAATTTCCTCAAGGATTTCATAGTCAAATCGTGCTTTTTTATTTATTGCATATGTTGGCATATGGCAGTAGTATAACGTTTTTTAGATATTTTGCAAGATTAAGGGAAATGTTGTATAATTTTGGCATATATATAATATAGTATTATGTTTACGCACAATAGAAAAAGACCAGATATCGTGTTTTGGGTGTTTGGCATTATCGCACTTGGTATAATCATTGCATTTGCCGCACTTATGTTTATGTTGATATCCAAGGTGAATGCAGGTACGCCGGATGTAGCAACGCCTACTATGGTAGACGAAATAGAGGAGCCTGTGTTACCAAGTCTCACATCAGAAGAGCTTGAGGCAAATTATGATACGGCGATTGATGATATTGTCTCTCAAGCCGAAATTGAAGGTTCAGACCCAATTGAAACTGTCTTGTCACAGGTAGAAAATGCACTACTATCAGTACGCGTTCCAAAAGAAATGCAAGAGAATCATCTAAATGCGGTTTTATCAATTGTCCGTATGAGAGCCACAATGTCTGAATCTCCTGAAGATACGAGGAGTGCTCTTGTAGAACTTCTTAAAAATCTTCATAGCAATTAACTATGAGTACAAAAAGACCTGCATGGATACGTCTTACATCTGCGGTTTCTGCACCGGTAGTTTTATTTTTGATTACTATGTTTCCAAATCCGTATGTGTTTGGAATAGGACTTTCGTTGTGGTTTGGATTTTTTTTACTTTTACAATTTAAGTATCATGTACCTCGTCACCAGACAGCACTTAATTTTATGACCGTGCTGTCTTTTTTGACGCTCATCTTACTTGTTGAGACTGTCTGGTTGAGATGGTTTTTTGTTGTGGTGTCTACTGTTGTTTTCTTTTTTATTGCATACTGGTCAGAGCCACGTCTTGAACATGCAATTCATATAAAAGAAAAACCACTTCGTCGTATGATGATGATGCTCTATGTGTTCAATGTGTATGCGTTGTTTGTGGGATTGTTTGCTCTTTATCTATATTTTCCTCGATTTCCATTTGCGTTTCTTAGTATTGCGGGTGGTGCGTATGCAGGCCTCGGCGCCTTTATGATTTGGAGTTTGTATTTTAAATTCACCGCAGACAAATTGTTTGTCTGGACACTTATTGTCGTACTGTGTGTTGTTGAACTTATGTGGGTGATGAGATTGCTTCCATTTGGTTATTTGGCACTTGGATTTTTGCTTGTATGGATTTGGTATATGATGCAGTTGTTTGCTCGATTTCATCTCAGTTCAAAAGGAATTGTTTGGAGGAATCAGTTGGGATTTTTAATTACAAATGGAATTTTGTTTATACTCATGTTATACATCATACGTTGGATATAATTAGAATAATTAGAATAATTTATGACTACCCATCCTCCACATCTTCCACACAAATCATGTTCAGTTACTATGCGTACACTGTGGTCAAACATACGCAATGTGATTTTCTTTATATTTGTTTCCATACTTGCTGGTGTGACAGGCGCATTAATTACATCTGCTTGGATTGAGCCAACATTTTATCCCAATCAAAATTTATATTTTGTAGACCGGACACCACAGCTATATGGTGCAAATCAACGACCAGATGTTTCGGTTGCTCAGCGTTTCAATGCGAGCACTCTTCGACTCTTTGATAAGACACAAGTAGTGAACGAAGGAATGTATCCAGAAAGTTCATATATTGGACAAGTCGTTATGTTGAGTTCAAATGGTTGGGGAGTGACATACATGCCTGATTTTAATTTATCGTATAGCACACGTTTTGATGCAGTAAGTAATCACGGTGCTCACTACGAGATTGAAAAATCTTTGTTTGATGCAAAGACAGGATTTGTCTATCTCAAATTTGTTGGTAATGACTTTCGTGTAATGTCATTTCCTGAATGGGATGTATTCAACTCTGGATCTGAAGTTTGGTCAGTGCATGATACTGAATGGAAGTTTAGAATAGTAGGGGATAGAGATGTAATGTCGAATCCGCCGTTTGTGTCTGATCGTGATGTAAGTAGTTTTCATATAGAGCCAGGTTTTTCCCAAGAAGGGGTCGTGTTAACATCACAGGGACAGTTGCTTGGTTTTGTTGACACACAAGATGTGTTACATAGTGCATGGTCTGTCGAGCATCACATGCCGATGGTTCTTGGGTCAGGGCAGTTGGATGACTTTGTGTCTACGTGGATGGGATATATGGTGTACAACAACGACATGAATCCTTCTGGTGATGAACCTCGCGAGGGTTTTTATATTACTTCTGCAGGTAATCGTCCACGTGGGTTGAGAATTGGGGACTTACTCTTACAAATTAATGGAAAAAAAGTTAGTGAACATTCGCTATCTCGAGCGATCCTTAGTGCTCCAGAAGAGTTTGTGGTGAGCGTATGGCGAAAAGGTGAAGAATTTGATATAATAGTAACCAAATAGATTGGCTAATTGTAGCCAAAAGTTTGGTTAAATATATTGACAAAAACGTCATTTTGTGCTATATTTAGTCGTTAATTTAAAATTAATAATCATAATTTTAAACTTCTCCTATGTTACATAATTCTCCTCTCGTACTTCTCAAAAAACGTTGGAAATTTATTATGGTGGTCGGTATTATTCTTGGTATTTTATCAGGAATCGTGACAATGCTTTTTCCGCTGAATTATCGTGCTGATGCACAAGTTCTTATCATATCAAAATCACGTTATGGGGTAGACCCATACACTGTTGTTCGTTCAGCAGAGCGTGTGGGTGAAAACATCACCCAGGTGATGCGTACAAATGATTTTTATAACAAAGTAAAAGAACAAAAAGAATCTTCTGTAGATTGGTCATACTTTGATGATAATAACGAGCGAGAAAAGAGAAAGCTCTGGAACAAGACAATGAATCCCTCAGTCGTGTATGGTACAGGTGTATTGAATGTAAGCATGTATCACCCAGACAAGACACAAGCAAGCGCATTGGCTAGCGCAGCAGTGAGTGCACTTTCAGCAAAAGGTTGGGAATATGTTGGAGGAGACGTGACTATAAAGGTGATCAACGAGCCAATCGTGACAAAGTTTCCTGTTCGACCAAATGTACTACTCAATATGATACTCGGATTTATCGTAGGCTTATTGTTTAGTGGTTTTGTTGTTATCAAAAGATAATTTAATTTCATCTTTAAATATAATCATATGGCACAGGAAAATAATCAGTTTGATTTTCTCAGCACATATATAGAAGCATTACTTGTAAACAATGGACTTGATGATTTGAGTGAGGAACAAAAGAATGTGTACATTCCACAGATCATGGCTCATGTTGAAGAGCGAATCGGTCTTGAAGTGTTACCAAAATTAAATGACACACAGCTCGACGAGTTTGCCAAACTTACTGAGGGAGAAACAACACCAGAACAGTGGCGCGATTTTTGGAATACATCGATTCCTTCTTTTGAAGAAGACATCAAGAAAATCCTCGAAACATTTGCTGGGCGTGTAAGTCAGATACTTTCCAAAAACGCGTAATATTTTTTATATATGCCTGTCGGCTCTTCTACAAAAAACATTTCACCTGATGCTTCTCAAAACCATGAGAAAGCTTTGTATTTATGTGAAGAACTCGAAAAAGAATTACAAGAAATTCAAAAAGAAGGTCAAACACTTAAAATTGATATTTTACATGCACTCGACAAGTACAAGATGAGCAGTGTATTACAAAACATTATTGATTTACCTCAACAATAATAATTTCTATTTATATGTCTTCAGAAGATCAAAAACCATCACCACAAGACGGCGTAGTGGATTCTGGTGTACCAAAAAAAGAAAACCAAACACCTCGTTTTGGCAAAAAAGGAGATGCGAAGGAAGCTCGCGAAGCTTTTGAGTTGAGGGTCAAGGCTTTGAAAATGCAGGCACTTAAGATGAGTGTAGAACGAAATAAAATCCGACAAGCATTTGAAGAGATTCCAGAAGATAGCGTTGAGGGAGATGAACTCAAGAGTCGTCTTTTGGAATTTGAACGTAAGATTGATGAGGGTGAAAAAAAATTACGTACAATAGAGGCGGAGATGGGAATAAAACCATCCGTAGAAGCTCCTCCTAAACCTAAAAGAAAAAAGACTGCAGCAGAATTACCACCACGTGATGCAAAAAGTTCTGCGGCAAATGTTCCTCCGCCAGGGACTCGTGCATCTGCTGAACAAGTCGCTCAGAAACTTACCGAAGCAGTTGGTTTTAATATGAATATTGAAAGCGCGTTTGTTCCGGGGGTTGGAGAGGTGAAGAAAAACAATAGAGTGGAATATACTGCAAAGTCAGGAACTGTTAATGAGTTTGTTGTTGAAGATGTTGACGATAGGTTGCTGTATTTGAGAGACAAGAAAGGCGGACCTCTAAAAGTTTTGATTAATCGTATGACACCGGAGAATTTAAAAGTGTTGTCTACAAATGAGGTTATGGCACCTGAGAAATCTGCCGATAGTGCAACACCAGAAATTGTAGAAAAAAATGAAAAAACAATACAAGATCTCGAAAAAGATATACAATCAGTAGATGGGCGTTTTCGTGTAGATTCTATGTTGGCTGTGGAGATAAAAGATGAGCAGTTTGATATACGTAGAGCGCGCGAGATTTTGACAGTAGAAAATGCAAAGATAGCCCATTATATTCTTCTGGAACAGTTATCCAAAGAATTGAATGAAAAAATAAAAAAAGTAACATTTGTAAACAACAGAGATACTGGTCTCGGTATGTTATCTGACAATAATCTTTCTGTCACGGTGAATGTGGGGTTGGGTACATGGCCAGATGATGCTGGTCATGTCAGTTCACATGAGTGGCAAGATGAGTTGCGCAAAGTACTTATAAGAGAAAGGGACAAGATCCAGGATCTTGTTGACTCATTTGACCCAAAATCACTTCCTTCTAATAAAGATTATAAAAAGGTTCGAACTTCTGCTCCTGGTGAAGCACCTGCGTTGAGTGATGACTTGTTGGATGCGGCAGAAGATCACAGAGCTGGTGTACGAAGAGATTTGGGTGCATGGGGTAAACCACGAGAGACGCGACCAGAGGATACGCCTGCATCAGCTGAACCTACGCCTGCTGAAGCAGATGCGGCAGAGCCAGTATCAAAAGAAGAGCAGGCAGAGCGACAAAAAGTTATAGATGGTCTTGATAAAGAATACAAAAGTATTGATTCACGTTTTATACTCGGTATTTATGTTGCGAACAATGTTGTAGATGGTAGTATTAGTACAGATCATGTGAAACGTTTGATGACCAACGAAAATGATCGATTGATTGTGTCGACACTGGAAAGCGATATGCCAAAGAGGGTGCTTGAAAATGTAACAGCTATATTTATCGAAGTAAAAGGGGAACGCAGAACGGAATGTTACGATGCTATTTTTAATGAGGGTAAATTTGTAATAACTGTTGACTTGGGATCAAAAGACTGGCAAGGAGAACTTGTGAAAGCATGTGAAGCTAAGAAGAAGTTAGAAAGTGATGGTCTGTTGCCAGATGTACCAGATGAAAGTTCACAAGATGTAGATGATGTTTCATCACCAGAAGAATCAATTCCAGAAGGGTATGAGCTTTTACGTCGAGGAGAACCTCGTGGAATTATGTTTGCAGATCGCTTTGTTACTGATCCTGAAAATTCTGAAAATAATACAGATATTCATGTTGCCACAGGATTTGCACAGGTGGATGGTAGATCACATTATGGTGGTCTTGGTTGTAAATATGCAGAATTTGGAGAAGATGCTGATGGAAATAAAGTGCGCACACTAGAAAGTCTAGAAAAAGCAGAAAACGAAGATAGTATGTTTACTATGGTAGACAGCGAAGGAGCGCTTGTGACTGCAGTGATAGATGGTGCAGGAGGAGAGGGTAATGGGCGTGCGGCGAGCAGGATAATTAATGAAACAGCCGTTGCCATGATTTCACTTGGTGAGACAGGTATGAAGGAAGCTCTTATTGATGGACACCTACAGATTGAAAATGAGCTTGCCAATGGTATGACAACAGCAGTGTTGGCTCGGATAGAAAAGGATAATAATGTTACACTTACATCTGTCGGTGATTCAAAAGCAATGACACTTCGTGGTGGAAAAAAATTAGAAGCAGGTACTACAAAGATGCACAATTTTGCTGTATATCTGATTGAGCAATTTGGTGAGGAGCCTCAAGATTTTTTTAACCACAAATTTGCAAACCAATTATTGAGTTCACTAGGTCCGAGTGAAAAAGATAGGCAAAGAAGAATAGATGGGGAGGAAGTGCAACTTCCTCAAATTGATGAAATTACATTCCAAGGAAAAGAAGGAGATGTTATGGTTCTCGCATCAGACGGATTGTGGGATGTGGCATCTGAATACGAAGTAGAAAAATGGTCAGATGAAGAGGGTGGAGACGCTGCAAAACTCCAAGAACGTTTGTGGAAAGAAGTGTATGCACGAAATAATGCCAAAGCTCCTTTTCAAATAGAATATGCTCCAGGTAAATTTATAGAAAAGAAATGGAGAGAAGGAAAGGGAGATAATATTTCTATCCAGGTTGTTAAAATTTCAGAAAAGACACCTGCTCTTGATGAACAAGGTGTGGCTGCTGAGACTGCTGTTGTGTCACCGCCAGAACCATACAAACCTGCTGATCCAAATTATGGAGTACCAAGTGAGAGTGATAAAGATCCATTTGGAGTGAATGGTGAGCTTCCTGATGATCTACTAGAGAGAAATGAACGACAGCAGAGGGATGCCAGAAGAATATTTGAGTCAAATCATAATACTGATGAGACCCCAGAAGACACAATAGACATGGAAAAAGTTATAGAACAATTAGTTGATTGGGAAAAAGAAATTAGAAAAAGTGATGACAGGTTACGTGCTGATGTACATGCAGATTGGAAGGAATTTGTATTACAAGATGGTGAGATAGACGAAAAAAATATAAAAAAACTTTTAGATATCATGCAAGAGGTACTTCGTGGACATGAAAAAAATATAAAAGAAATTTACGTCGCACCTTTCAAGGGTTGTCGTGTTGTTGGTGATGCATTGTATGTGGGTATCACAAGCCCAGGATGGGAAGATACATTACGTGCATATTTGAAGGGTGAGAAGGAAAGAGAAATAGGAGATTCTCCTCTGTCTGGTTCAGACAATTTACCAGCTGTCCCTGCAGATATACAACAAGATATTCGGGAATATTTTGGTAGGCCAGATGTAGACATTCCTGCAGAAACTCTTGCGAGTAATCTTGAAAAAACTCCAGAAGAACTTGAAGCAGATGGATTTGATATTATCTCGTTTAGTAAGCAGGGTATTACAACTCCAGAACAAAAAGCGCAGTTGTTTAGTGATTTAAATGAACGTTATGGCAAGATGACTATCGTTATGATTGATGACGATGTGTTTGCGGTACGTTCTGTATCTGGAGAAGGTCAGACTGCACAAGAAGGGTCTGAAAAACCAGAAACAAAAGCGCCAGAAGAAACTCTTACTGATGAGGAAGCGAAAATAAAACAATTTGAAAAAGACGGATTTGATATTGCTGATTTTCCTGCAGAAGCAACAGCTTCACAGCGGGAACAGTATATACAACTATTAGAATCACAAGGCAAGGAAGTCGTGCGTGTAAGTGAAGACACTATTGCATCGCGTGATAAGAAAGTAGAGAGTGTTACTGACGATGCTGCGGTGGAATCAGGACAAGACGATGAAACAACAGAAGGTCCTCAAGAAGAAGCTAAACTTCTGATTGCAGAGATGAGCGCATTAATTTCAGAAATTCCAGCTGAAGGTAGACTTGGTGGTTCATATAATTATGTTGAACCAGAAAATAGTCCACGATTTTTACAACTTCTCGCACGTTACGAAAAACTTATTGAAGAACACCCAGAAGAATGGGATACACGTATTTCTGACAACGCTGAGAGAACTATAGGTGGTGCTCTTGAGTTTATGCAGATACAGATGTCCAATTCTTATATACATGATGCTGTGCAGCGTGCACAAGAAAAAGAAGAGGATTATGAGAGTGCACAAACTGCTCTTGCTATGAAATATATATATGGGGTAACAGGAGATGATGGATTCATCACATACTTTCCAAAGAAAGGACATGAGTTTGTGTCAGACGATCCTATGAATTTCGCGGTACGCAAGAAGAAATTATTGAAGCGTATGAAACCTTGGGGGAGAAAAGATGAAGTAGGTAAACCTCATCCTCGACTCGAACTTCCTGAAGTTACTGAAGATGGTCCTGAAGAACAGGAAGGAATCGAAAAACCAACTTCTCCAGAACAAAGTCGAGAGAGACTGTTTGCCGAATATGGAATTGAGGGCGTTGGGCCTGATGCACTGAACCAATTAGGGTTTTCAGTGGGAGGTTATGAAAATCTTGTGGAAGAAGATGGAAATATGTCACCAGAAGCGATTAGTCAATTGCAACATAGTTGTGATGCATCTCGTGCAAGGGGTGTGGTAATACTTCTTCCAGAGGTTAATGGTTTTGCTATAAAAGATTACTCTCTTAAAACACCGGAAGAATTAAAATCACAAGGATTGGAACCACTCTATACCAATTCTGTATTAAACAGAGATAAAACAATTCAGTTACATGCTGCATCTGGAGAGAATTTTGAAGTTACTCCAGATGGAATGATCTGGAGCGCTGAAGCACAGAAGTATAATGAGGCAGAAGATCTGTATAGAAAAGCTAATAATCTTGGAGAAGGTTTGGTAGAAGAGCATGATAAAGGTATTATAGATATTTCTGAACGCAGACTTGTTGAGATTATTGGTAATGAGGGATATAGAAAGATGTTACAACTATTGGTCGATCCGACCGCAGCAGGGAATCCAGAAGAATATATGAAGGGAATCTTTAGACAAGGAAGTATTGATCAAAAGTTATTGCGAGAAGAGGCACGTAAGTTTGGTTATAAAAATGTAGAAGAGTTTCTAACATTTTGGGAAACACAACAAGGATATAAAGAATCATTACATACAATAAAATTATTTGTAGCACAAGAAGAAACAAATGTATTACAAGGGATGAAAGAAAAACATCATGGTGCGCTTACAAAAATTTGGGAACACACACAAAATGCATTTATTAGTTACGGGCCTGCCGCAGTAGTAGTAGCTGGTATATCACTTGGTGGTGGTTTTCTTACTGCTGCCCCAAAAGCATTTATCCGAGGCCTCGCAGGTGCGGTGGGTGGAGGTGCTGCAGCAGCACGCATGACAAAAGAAGGTCGTGAACGTACACTGCGTCGCACACAAGATATGGAAGCACGTATCCAAGCAAAAGAAGATTCTATACTTGAGGCACTCAGAGGAACGCCAGAATTTCGTGCTGAACTCATGAAGAAATTCAGTCTTGCCACTGATCAAAAAGGTCAGCCTAAGGGTGGTGATCCATCAGTGTTTAACAAAATGGCAGCATTTATTAGTGATGGGTTACGTATTTCATCATACCGTGTTGAGCGTAGTAGAGATGGTTCATCAGTGTCAGACATGGATCAACAATTGGATGATAAAGTTTCAAAAGATGATTCTGTAAGAGCAAATGCAATACTTGCACTGAAAAACGGAAGACGTAAGATTGCCGAAGGTGCACGTGCACGTGAAATGCGAGGAGAAATTTCTCGTGAAGAATCACAAAATGCACAATTAGATTTACTTGTAGCAGAACTTCATAGTGACGATGAGCTCAATGTGGTAAAAGATTTGTTAAAAGAAAACCCACGGTTCTTGAACGCAATGAAAAAAGTAATGAAAGTGAAACGTGGTGAGATTGGAAAATATTTTAATGATGAAAGTATTGATAGTGAAACATCTGATGACGCCGCAATGAGAATAATGCTTGGGGCGTTGGCAGGTGGTGCTGCTGGTGTGGCAGCAAGTCTTTCAGAAGAAGTCCGGGCAGTGGTGCTTGGTTTGGCTGGTGCATATCTCGGTGCTCATGTTGGAAATATTAGAGACATGAAAAAGCGCGAAGAAGTCTTGGCACAGGAAGTACAGGGTCGTATTACAGATGCTGAAAATGCAATTAACAATCTCGGTGACGGTACACGTGTTGATAGTAACAAAAGCGAAACAATGCTCAAGAAGTTTGCAAAGGATATACGTGTAGCATTATCACTTGGTCTAATTCAAAACAATGAAGTTCTCAAGTCTCGTGCACGCAACGTGTTGCGTAGTATTGATCGTGAACTTATGGAAGATCGTATGAAAAATGCAAATGCAGAAATGCTACTTGCAGGACTTGAAGAAGATGTAACTGCGCTCAAATCAGAAAAACAGGCAACAATAGACAAGATAAAAGATCGTGGTAACTTTTTCAAACGTAATGCACGTGCATTGGTCGGTGCAGCGAGTGGTGCAGCAATTGGTGTGGCAGCAGGTATGTTTGGCAAGGATCTTGGTCAATGGGCATTTGAAAAAATGGGTATTACCACACCAGGTGCTGCGGCCGCAGCATTGGAAGAGACTGAGGCTCCTCGAGTCGAGTCAGTATCTGCTTCTGTGCCAGAAACTCCAGAGCTTGAACCATTGCCAGAGGTTCCCGAAGTGCCTGAAGGTGCGCAATGGGATATGGATCGAATTTCACTTATCAGAGAATTTAGGCTTTCTCCTGATGCCGTAAAAGAAATGGAAGCATGGGCACAAGCCTATCCAAGTTTGGCAAATGAAAGTGCTATGCGTACTATTCTTGAAGCCGCAACTGATAGAGGTAGTGGTGAGACCACCATGTTCCCTGAAGCTGGGTTCAAAGATCCAAAATGGATTCTACATTTTGAACGTGAGCGAGACCTTGCTATGGTTGGTGAAATGATTAAATCAGGAAATACAAACGAAGCATTGCTATTCCTCGAAAGTCAGGATTTCAATAATGTATCACTGGGTAAATTATTCCCTGATGGTATTCCAAAAGATGTAGATGGTGCGTTGCAAGATTTCTTGAAACAATATCAAGAACGTGTCATAAATATGCCAGCAGGTCAAAGAGATGGAGATTTGATCAAGCGATTAGGTAGTGCACTCCAACATGATGCAAATAGAGATGACTACTTGGCAGACAATGCAAATTTATTTAGAAATCAACGTGGTGGTGTAACACCGCTCGATCGTGAACCAGGTAGACCAATTGTTTACATGGGTATGAATGAGACCGGTGCAGCAAGTAGTGGTGGAAGTGTCACGCCAAATAAATTTATTGCAAGTGGCGCACGTGGTATTGGCGGCGGTGGTGAAGGACCGTCTGCAGAAGATCTACGTCGTGCACAAACTGCACAAGATCAAGTCACTGCAGCACGCGATGCACAAACACGATTAGAAGATGTCATGCGTAGAAATGAAGCTCGTACACACGTAGAGCCAACAGAAGATCCACGTGTCACAGGCACTCGTGGAGAAGTTCCTATGCGTGATGCCGACACTGGTGCTGATATAGTAGTGCCAGTAGACGGTGTTACAGATATAGTACCAACACCAGATGGAAGTGGTGTCACTATGACTACACTAGATGGAGATGTTGTTGACGTGTCATATGGAAAACTATTTCTTTTCTCAGCTGCTGCTGGTACAGGAGTGCTCAAAGCGGGTATGATTATGTCTGCTATGCAAGCAGAACGCAATAGAACACGTGAAGAGGAAGAAATGCTTACACTAGAGCATCCAGATGTGGATGAAGAGCTCAACCCTGAAGATGAGTCTACTGTCGTTTCATCTGATGACAAAGCTTCGGACGACAAGGATGGTGTAGAGAGTGAAGAGTCCACCTCCGCTGGAGCTACAGCGAGCAAGGGTGGTGGTGGAGGTCCTGCACCAGAAGAAACTTCAAGCTCTGATGCACAGACAGAAACTGAGAGTAGTGAGGAAGAGGAGACTGAAGAGGCGCAAGTAGAAAAAACAGAAGAGACAGGTGACGATACTGACTCTCAGGAAGAGCAGGTGGTAAGTGAAGATACTTCAGACGCGTCTACAGAAACAACAGAAACTTCTTCAGAAGATGGTGCTACATATTATGAAGTTGAACCATATGGAAAAGTTGGCTTTGCAAAATCTGGAGACGGTTATTCATTTTCATTTGATCAACTAACTATTAGTGGACCTAACGCACGTGAGATGGTATTTAATAAAGGTCAAATCAAAAAAGCAGTCCGTGATAGTAGTATGAAGAGCAAAGAATTTGACGTCTATGCAAAACAACTTGCGGGATTAGAAATTGTACGTCAAGGTCTTTCAGAAACTGGTCAAGATGGTTCGCCTATGATGGAAGGTTTACGTATTCGTGCACGCGCTATTATGGATGAGGTACAAAAAGATCTTGGTACTGATCCGCGGGCATTTGTGAATGATCGTGCACGCGAAGGGTTTGGGTTTGGTGGAGTAGAAGAAAAAACAGAGGATACGTCTTCTGATGATAAAGGCAATAAGGATGGTGGAGAGAAGCCAAAAGATGAATCTGGGAAAGAGAAGCCCGCTTCCGCTAAAGGTGTAGATGATAAAAAAGCCACAGAGGATAAAGGAAGAGAAAAGAAAACCCCTTCCAGAAATGAA
>PKTJ01000031.1 GCA_002869205.1 Candidatus Parcubacteria bacterium
ATGCTGCGTATAATTGTAGAGACGCGATAAATCGCGTCTCTACTTGTGGTGGAATAACGCATCATAACAATCCCATGGGACAAAATACATTGGGAGAAGTTATTCGGTGGTTTAAGGGGAAATGTACGTTTGAGATTCGAAAAAATCAACAAAAAGATTTTACATGGCAGCCTCGTTTCCATGATCGTGTTGTCCGTGACGAAAATGCATTACAAAATATTCGTAATTATATTGATCAAAATCCCACCAAATGGAATGAGGGTGGTTTTTATGTTTATAAATAAAACGACAAACCGTGTTTTTTTTGATATAATATAATCATAAAATAAATATAAAAACATGGTTGATAATATCTTTCTCCAAATCTCAGTCATCTTGGGAATTACCGTGTCAGTTGCATTTTTTATGCGTCTGCTCAGACAACCTCTTGTGGTGGCATATATTATCGCGGGGCTTATCGCCGGACCGCTCTTTTTAAATGTGGTAAACGGTGGTGAAGAGTTTTTTGAAACATTTGCAAAATTTGGAATTGTACTCCTGCTCTTTATTGTAGGTCTGAGTTTAAATCTCGAATACATTAAGAAGATGGGAAAGTCTGTGTTGATTGGTGGTGTATTACAATTTTCTGTTACAGCTGTTTTCGGGTTTATTATAATGAAGTTGTTGGGGTTTGCGTTTATTCCATCGATATTTATTGCTGTGGCAATCACATTTTCGAGCACCATCATTGTAATTAAGCTCTTAGCTGATAAGAAGGATCTCGAGGCTGTGTATGGTCGTTATGTCGTGGGTCTGTTGGTCGTTCAAGATATTATTGCAGTTGCTGTCATGATATTTTTGAACACATCAAATGCTCAGAACGGCGGGTGGTATACCACCATGCTGCTTACTTTAGGTAAGGGTTTGTTACTTTGTCTTGGTGTATTTTTACTTGCGAAATATTTATTACCAAAACTCATGGATAGAGTCGCACAAAGTGGCGAATTACTATTTATATTTACCATAGCATGGTGTTTTGGCATCGCAAGTCTTGTGTATTGGGCAGGGTTTAGTATAGAAATTGGTGCGATCGTTGCTGGTATTTCGCTCGGTGCGTCAGTGTACCAGCCAGAGATTAGTAGCCGTATGAGACCTTTGAGAGACTTTTTTATCGTGTTGTTTTTTGTGGTATTGGGAAGCGAACTTCAGCTTGGTGATATACACGCGGCAATAACTCCAGGTATTATTTTAGCCACATTTGTTCTTATTGCAGATCCAGTAATTTTATATCTGGTAATGCGTAAGATGGGGTACACGAGACGTAGTGCATTTCTTGCAGGGATTACTGCGGCACAAGTGAGTGAGTTTGGTTTCATATTGATTTTCAAGGGTGAAGAGCTGGGTTATTTGCATGGACCAGAACTGGCAATTTTAACCGTGGTTGCACTTATTACTATTGTGATTTCATCGTATTTAATTACATACAATGAACAACTGTATCAAAAAGTATTACCATTTTTGGTCAAATTTGGAAAAGATAAGGCGCGCAAAGAAACAGGTGAAGAAGAAAACTACACTGTATTTGTATTTGGATACCACAGGATTGGATGGAAGGTATGTGAAGCTTTGGCAGAAAAAAAGATTTCATTTGCTGTGGTGGATTACAATCCAGATGCCATTTCAAAATTAAAGCACAGAGGTATCCCTGCATTTTTTGGGGATGCTGCGGATGTGGAATTTTTGGAAAGTCTGACACTTGAAAAGGCAAAACTCATCATATCTACCATTCCTGAGGCAGATGATCAAAAGACGATGATACAACATGTCCGTAAGACAAACAAAAAAAGTATTATTATTGCCAATTTATATCACAATACATATTTAGATGATCTCTACGAAGCAGGTGTGAATTATGTGATGATGCCACACTTACTTGGTGGCCAGTGGGTGTCTGAAATTCTCAAAGATCATCCTTGGACACAAAAAACATTCAAAGATCTCAAGCATGAACAAAAAGAAGAAATGAAACTCAGATTTACTGCAGGGACAGATATTATTTAGGTTGTGGAGAGGGGTATTTCTTATACTTGACTTTTTTTGTAGCTCTTGCTATAATTTTCACGCATTATCCTAGGGGCCAGTAGCTCATCTGGTAGAGCGCCGCCCTTGCACGGCGGAGGCAGCGGGTTCAAGTCCTGTCTGGTCCACAAAACAGTTGATTTTTGATTTTTGACACTTAACACACTCAAGACAAGTTAATTGCCAAGGGTCGGTGTCAGCTGTTTTTTGAAAGCCGAGGTAGCTCAGTGGTAGAGCAGTGGACTGAAAATCCTCGTGTCGGGAGTTCAATTCTCCCCCTCGGCACAAGATAGTAAAAAGTTTTTCAAGTGAGAAAGTTACAAAGTACTTTATGAACTTTTTAACTTTTTACTTTCAATCAACACCGGAGTGTAGCTCAGTTGGCTAGAGCACTGCGTTTGGGACGCAGGGGTCGAAGGTTCGAGTCCTTTCACTCCGACAAAGACTTCCTTGAAAAGGGGAGTTTTTTTGTAATAAAAAATAACCCCCTTGGTAGGTTATAGTGTGTGTCGACCGCCCCGCCCGTGTCGACACTGTGTAGGTAGTCTAGGCGGGGGGCCCCGATTGGTCTGGTTGCGCATAGAATCCTCCTCACACCCTAGCAGGGCATGTTGTGGATGCGACCGATGCCACGCTTGTCGGCCGCTAGGCGCGTAGCCTCGAAAAGGTCGTCGTAGGTCACGTCGCGCAGGTCGAGCTTGAACGTGGACGTCGAACCTTCCGGCAGATCTGGCATCTCGGTCGTGCCGAAGACGCATCCGTACAGCTCGTTGAGCTGGTAGACGGTCAGGCAGAGGGCCGGCTGCTTCTTCATCTGCACCGACTCTGGCGCAGAGATCGTGAGGCGCGGCATGTTGACCGGTCTTTCGCCGACGCCCATCGCCAGGAGTCTGGTGATCACGCCGGTGTGCACCCGCCCCATGCATCCGCCACTTATCCAGCTTACGTCGAGGATGGCATGCTTCAGCTTGCCGTCCTCGTCTTCCTCGCGGAGTTCAGGCGGAATGGTTGCGGGAGTAGGCACAGGTCGGACGTCCGGTTCGGCACCTCTGAGTGCCATCCAGAGCAGTCCGTCGTGTCTGTAAACGACGGTTCGGATTGCAGAGACAGTTGTTCCCATCAGCCCTCTCCTAGTCATTGGAGAAACACACCCAATCATTATCTTTTTATTAACATATAATATATGTGTATGTCAAGGATAAAGAAGTTTTTTGTATACACATTGATAAACCTATCTTTAGCGTTTATAATGTAGATACTTATATAAAAAATGATATGACTGAAATTACATTTTCAAAAGTTAGACACGATGAGGCACATCCAGAATTTGAATATAATCAAATAGATGATAATATCTGGATAGGAACCAACAAGTGTTGTGAGATTGGTTTTGATAAAGAACTTATTGACCAAGGTGTGACTGCAGATATTTCTCTAGAAGAAGAGCGTCTGGATGCAGCGCAAGGAGCAGATTATTTTCTTTGGTTGCCGACAAAAGATCACACACCGCCAACCCAAGAAAAGATGAGAGTCGGGGTAGGTGCTTTGAAATCTCTGGTTAATGAGGGTGTAAATGTATATGTTCATTGCCAAAATGGTCATGGACGTGCACCAACACTCGTGGCTGCGTATTATGTTTCACAGGGAAT
Organism: Candidatus Parcubacteria bacterium; assembly: GCA_002869205.1. Taxonomy (GTDB): domain Bacteria; phylum Patescibacteriota; class Patescibacteriia; order Magasanikbacterales; family UBA922; genus BM521. The sequence goes on from PKTJ01000031.1 coordinate 3,708, forward strand.
GAGTGTTGAGAATGCTATACAAAAAATTCAAGATAAGCGCCCAACAATTCATTTGGATCAAAATCAAATCGACGCGTTAGATATTTTTAAAAATAATTTATAAAAAATATGTCTAAAGATAAATACCTCTTTTTTATCTCAGTCATACTCATTTTTTTGTTTGGTTTAGCTGTGGGTAAGTCTTTTTTTTATAAGATTGAAATCGTTAAAGACGGCGGTGATTTGAGTGAGTGTAGATATAAGACGCAGATCTTGGATGAAAAATTGACTTCATGCCAACAAAAGTATGAGAACTTGTCCTCAATTAAAAGAGATAAGCCAAGGGATGTTCTTATTGCCCCTTCTGATGTTAAAGAAGGTTGGTTGGATTATAAAAACGAATCACTTAATTTTGAAATTAGTTTTCCAAAAAATTTACGTGTGACAGACACAACTCAATCTGAAGGAGAGAGTGGGATCAGTATGTTTTTTCAGATAGAGGATGGAGAAAATTCTGCAAGGATTCATATAGATCCCGCGGGTTGGGGTGGGCCGTATGTAGATTTAAGATATGATTTACAAAAGGGCGAGGATGGCTATCTATTTGTTTCTCAGGAAATTAAGAACGATGCTACGGGGTTTAATGGTCAAGAGATCTTACCTTTGGAAGAGAGAAAAAAGATGTTAGTTGCTCAGTATAATCAAACCGAAGGTCATGATCTGTTTTTAATTTCCGAGTATGAAAATGTAGATAACTGGGAGATTTTATTAAAAGAAATACTTTCAACTATTAATATTTAATTATTCATTTACTATGCGACCAGAAAACCTCAAGACAAAAATTTTCCTTGATAGTGGAGACCCACAAGATACCAAGGAAATATTGGATTTGCTTGGATTTCTCGATGGACAAACAACCAATCCGAGTCTTATCGCAAAAAACCCAGAACTCAAAGAAAAGCTAGCGGGAGGAGAGCAGCTTTCTTCTGAGGATATTAACGATTTTTACAAAAACGTAGTAGGAGAAATTTCAGAGATGGTTCCACAAGGTTCAGTTTCAATTGAAGTGTATGCTGATGCAAATACCTCCGTAGAAGATATGTTGACACAAGCGCGCGAGATGAATACGTGGATCAATAATGCACACATTAAATTACCAATTACGTCTGCAGGACTTGAGGCTGCTGAGACATTGGTTGCCGAGGGGATGAAAGTAAACATGACATTGTGTTTTTCTCAAGAACAAAGTGCTGCGGTATATGCTGCAACACAAGGTGCTAAAAAAGGTGATGTATTCCTTTCTCCATTTATTGGAAGGCTTGATGACAGGGGAGAAAACGGCATGAGTTTTATTGAAAATGTTCACAATATGTTTGTCAAAAGTGATGGTCATGTGGAACTTTTGGCTGCAAGTGTGAGGACATATGAACATTTCAAACAATGTTTGGCACTAGGTGTGGATTTAGCGACTGTGCCAGGGAGTGTTTTGAAAGAGTGGGCACAAAATAATTTTGAATTACCAGGGAGTGATTATGTGTATGATATAGCTGATATGAAGAACCTTCCTTTTGAAGAGTTGAATTTGGATAAAGATTGGAATGAATACAACATTCAACATGATTTAACTGATTCCGGACTTGAAAAATTTGCTAACGATTGGAATGGACTTATTACAAAGTAAAAACCCTAATACACAGACACCACCATTGACATCGGTGGTGTTTTTGTATATAATTATAGCCGTCCATGCCCGCCTTCGCTTATGAGCTTCGTCGGGTAAACGACATTGTAAATAAGAATGCGGGCATCATATAGTGGTTATTATCCCAGTTTTCCAAACTGGTGACAGGGGTTCGATTCCCCTTGCCCGCTCTAGGCTTGATTTTTTAAGCCTTCTACACTATAATAGCCTACACATCATATCGCGGGGTAGAGCAGTCAGGCAGCTCGTCGGGCCCATAACCCGAAGGTCGGGGGTTCAAATCCCTCCCCCGCAACGAAATATTTGCCATGCGGTAGTAGCTCAGTTGGCTAGAGCGCTTCCTTGCCAAGGAAGAGGTCGCCAGTTCGAATCTGGTCTACCGCTCATAAAATATCACCTAATACGGGTGATATTTTGTTTATCGTATATTGCTTACTTATCCCGAGGTAAGTATATAGACAAAGTTTCCATATTCATGTATACTGATCTCATTGTTGGATATCAATTCGACATATGCAGAGGATGTGTTATACTACTTTGCATAAGGGTTTATTAACAAACAAGCCCTTACTGTATGGCCACGCAAAATCCGCCTTTATGGGCGGATTTTGATTTTGAATATTTGGTTGTATCGTTATTTTCGTTTTTTCTTTTTTGGTTTTGTAATGATATTGTCATCAACACTCATGATGGCTAATATTATGAGTGTTGCAATCACTGCTTGCCAAAACCACCCGAGTCCAATTGCCATACCAATCGCAGCAATCACCCAGAGACCAGCAGCTGTAGTGAGTCCCACTACAACACCACCTTCTTTGTGCATGATAATACCTGCACCCAAAAAACCAATGCCAGTAAGAATCTGAGCTGCAATACGTGCGGGTTCTAATTCTCCAAATCCTTTGATAGACATAATAGTGAACAGTGCAGATCCGATACACACAAGCGCGTATGTGCGTGGACCCGCCGGCTTACCAATGTGTTCTCGTTGCCATCCCAGGACGCCGCCAAGGAGGCCTGCAAGTAGGAGTTGTAAAATAAAATAAAAATAAATTTCGTATTCCATAGTCTTGATTTTTAATATAAAACATGTATAGTATAGCAGAAAAACAATGAATTATGAATCACGTCATGCATATTGCAAAAAATAAAGAACGTTTAGAATTACGTTCACAAATCACACGACTCATTCGTGAGTTTTTTTGGAGCAAAGATTTTTTAGAAGTTGAAACGCCGATCATTGTGAAGTATCCCGGACAAGAACCAAATTTGGCTCCTATGAAAATAGGTATTTCAGATGAGCAACAACAGATATTCCAAGGATATTTACATACATCTCCAGAATACACTATGAAGAAAATGTTGGCGGCAGGTATGACAAATATTTTTTCGCTGTGTAAAACATTTCGTGACCAAGAAAGTTTTGGTGGTACGCATAATCCAGAATTTACTATGATAGAATGGTACCGAACTTCTTGTGATATGTTTACCCTTATGGAGGATGTTGAAAATTTATTTATGTTCGTTGCAGAGAAGATTGAAGTCAAAAGTAAAAAGTTCGTAAAGTTCAAAAGAATTCACATGAGGGATCTTTGGAAAGAAATAATAGGTGTGAATTTAGATGATTATTTGAACAGAGAAAAAATGTATGAGCTTTGTGTTCAGAAAACATATAATCCAAAAGAGGATGAGAGCTACGAGGAATTATTTTATAGGATATTTTTAAATGAAATTGAACCGAAGTTAGAAGATATGGGTAATACCATACTCCATCATTATCCATCTCAAATGGCTGCTCTTTCTAGGCTTTCAAATGAAGATCCGCGATATGCTGAGAGATTTGAAGTGTATATAGATGGTATAGAGATTGCCAATGCGTTTTCTGAACTCACTGACAAGCAAGAACAGTTGAGACGTTTACAAGATGAACAGTCAGAACGTAAGAGGTTTGGTAAAGATGTGTATGATATAGATATGGAATTTATTGACGCATTAGAAACCATGCCAGATTCCGCTGGTATTGCGCTTGGTGTAGATCGTATGGTGCAAGTCCTGCTTGGTTGCAAAAACATAGATGATGTGTTAAGTTTACCAATGTCAAAGATGTTTGGCTAAAGAAAAAAGTTCATAGATAAGTTATAATCCCGATATCCTATAATCCAGATCTACAGATGAAAGTATGTGCATTTTTATTATCTGTAAATCTGGATTATCCGGAAATCCGTATAGTAATATTTAAAGTAAGACATATTTAAAACAATTATACTATGGGAGATACAACAGATATTAAAAAAGGTGCCGTCATCCGTCATAATGGAAATTTATATGTGATTTCTGGCTTTCAATTTACCAATCCTGGAAAAGGTCAAGCTTTTTTCAAATGTAAATTAAAGGCAATCGGCGGAGACAAGGGTATGGAGATTACGTACAAAAGTGGTGAGACAGTTGACACTGTTCGTGTTGATCACACAAACTTGCAGTATCTATACAAGTCAGGGGAGTTCTTTGCGTTCATGAATCAGGAAACATATGAGACCATAGAGGTGTCTGCAGATATTCTTGGTGATGACGCAAAATATCTGAAAGAAGGTCTTGATGTGATTGGTGCTATGCATGAAGGTACGCCCGCTGCGATTCAGTTGCCAAAAAAGATTGCATACAAAGTAAAACATGCACCTCCTGCAGTGAAGGGAGATAGCACAAGTGGAAATGTTACAAAAGAAATAGAACTTGATAATGGAATGCTTATTCACGCACCTATCTTTATAAAAGATGATGAGGAGATACTTGTAAATACAGAGACAGGTGACTATGGTGGAAGGGTTGTGAACTAGAGAGTTATACGTTTACTGATACAAAACATAAGAAAAAACCGTCATCATGACGGTTTTATATTTTCCTTATAATCCCCTTGTTGGCGTCTACTTCAACAATGTCACCGTCTTTTAGTATTTGTGTTGCACTATGTGCCGCAACAATACATGGTTTGTGAAGTTCTCGAGCAATAATGGCTGCGTGGCACGTTACACTTCCTTAATCTGTAACCAAGGCCACAGCTTTACGAATAGCGGGGATAAAATCCTGTCGCGTCATGGATGTGATGAGGATATCTCCTGTTTCTATTTTATAAAGATCTTTATTTGTATAAATTATTTTTGCCTTTCCATAAGCATAACCTTTTGATCCGACAACACCTTGGATTATCTCGTGTGTTTTATTTTGTTGTGGATGCAATTTCTCTGTTGCTTTTCTGATTGCATCTGGTCCAGAATATATTTTGGTATTTTGTCCTTTTTGGATAAATAAGTAAGATTGTTCTCTTTGTATAATTTCTTTTTTGTCAAAGGATTTATTTTGGCCTAGGTGTTTTATAATTTCTTCATTGGTAAGTACAGCGACTTGTTTGATATTGAGCCCAATACGTTTACCTGTCTCTGTGTAAAATTTTTTTAATTCCAGGTTTAGTTTTTGTCGGATCATATCACGATAATCCCGTAAATGAACATTTTCTTGCAAAAATTGCAATAGTAGCTTGAGTTCCGGATCCGGCTGTATGTGTTTTAGCGTATTATAGAATTGTTTTTTATTTTGTATCAATTGAGTATTCAGATCGTTAAGTTCTGTTTTGGCATCTTCAATTTCCTCAAGTTCATGAAGAATGTCTGCATACACAAGTGGTTCATGATCAAAGTCAAACATAGGAATGTGTTGGAAACGACTGGTATGCTGTTTTAATTTGTATTCTTTTTTGTTAACATGAAGATGTGGTAGTTCATTTTTTATTTGTAGTAAGTGAATACGTTTTTTAATCACATCATTTGGTTGCAAAGGTGTTGAAAGGGTCAAGAGGTGTTCAATTATCTCATCTTCATCTTTAAGATAGTTTTTTAGTTTTTCTTTTATCACGTGCGACAATGGTTCGCCAATATTAAATACAGTCCACATACGGATATAAAATTGTTCAACTGATGGTAAAATCCATTTTGTATAGAGATTCAATAATTCGCTGTTTGTTAATTGTGAAAAATCTTTGTGTAACATTTTTTGCGTTTTGAATAATATCATTTCTAAGTTAGCACGTGCTTCTGTGTGAAATATACGTACAAATGTTTTATCTTCCAAAAGGTTATATAAACCTTGTACATATTCATCATGTTGTCGTTCATTCACCCAGTATTCTGTTTTTTTCTCGTCACGAAATACAAGCGTGTCACTAAGTGATACACCATAGAGTTGTTTCATAGATTCTCCCCACCCATAATTCCATGCTTGTGCGACTTGTACTGCAACACGGCGGGTAATGTATTTTTTCCACATATTTTTTAGATTATATAATTTATTTCACATGAATATTTTTTATAAAAATACTCATGTGAATGCCGGACGTGCTCGCTGTAAAGCAAGTACGTCCGGCGGGGTAGCAATCGCTACCTCGACGCCTATTCGGCGTCGAGGTAGACGATGGGATCAGCGCGATCGGACAGTAGTCCTGTCTGGGCGTTGAGGAAGACGAGAACGACCCCGGCCTCTTGGATGTAGCGCTGGGGGGAGGGGAGTTGATTGTTTGACCAAAGGCGGATCCCCTGGCTCTGGAGCTTCATCGCCTCGAGCGCGATCTCTAAGTTGTTGCCGTTGTGAGCCGATATGACGACCACGCGACCCTCACCGGCGATCTGGGTGCTGGTCTGGCACACTGTGACCAGATTGAGGGCACGTACCAGTCGGCTAGAGATCTGGAACTTCTCGCAGAGTTCATCTCCCTTGGCTTCGCTGAGCATCACCCACGGCGGGGACCCCGCGTCCTTGGACGCGGCCTTGAACTTGGGTGCATGTTCACCGATTTCGTCGAGCGCGTCATAGCCGAGCGAGATGAGGATCTGCCGGGTGATTCCCATTCCCTCGAGGAGGAGGGTGGCCGTCACCTGCGAACGCTCGCGGATGCTTGCGATCACGGTGACGATCAGGCTAGGATCGAGGCCCAGCTCGAGGAGGCATTGTCCCTGCTTGCGGATTTTCTCGGTCTCCTCCGGACTGAAGCCATTCGGGCCGTACTTGGCGTGGCGCACGAGCACGACAAGGATTTCACCGGACTCAAGTACGATCTGGAAATGGGTTTTCATGATCTTCCTCCAGAAATGAAATGAGCAGATGTTCCCTGTCGACTTGACTGGAAACATATGATTATATATAATAGTTAGTGAGTGGTAAATACCACCACGTGGTGGTATTTACCACCCATTTAAATTTATTTAGCTTATTTTAGCCCCAAAAGTTATGCACACTGCTATTTTAGAAGGACTTGGTTTATCAAAAAATGAAGCAAAAATATATGAAACACTTCTTTTAATTGGTGAAGCAACAGTTAATGAAATATCTGTGAGGAGTAAAATACATCGTAGAAATATTTACGACACCATGAGTCGTTTGGTTGAGAAAGGTCTTGTATTCCAGGTTATTGGCAAGGGGGATAATGTATATAAGCCTGTTGATCCAAACAAACTCATGGAACTTGTGGAAGAACGTCAAAGAAAGCTGGAAAAAGTGATGCCAGAACTTGTGGCCGCATATAATGACAAGCCGCAATTAGAAGCGGTGTATTTTTATAAAGGTATTGAAGGGTTTAAAAATTATCTACGAGATGTGCTTAGTAGTGGAGAGGATGTTTATTTTATTGGAGCCAAAGGTTGTTGGTTTGATCCCCGGCTTAAAACTTTTTTGGAAAAGTTTTTAAAAGATGCACAAAGAGAAGGAGTAAAATACCAGCACCTTTTTGATTACGAAGTAAAGGACGATTTACCAGAAGTGATGGAGTCGGTTGGTAAACCATATAAGTTTTTACCAAAAGAATATTCCACGCCAAGTATGATTGATATTTTTGGGGATCATGTTGTTTCTTTTACTGGGGCTGGTCTTGGGAAAATATCTGATGACATTTCTATTTTTGTAGTTGTTTCTCGATCAATGGCAACAAGTTACAAGACGTGGTTTAAATTTATGTGGGATCATTGTCCCGAAGTCACGTAGTACGATTTACGAATTAAAAAAACCGTCATCATGACGGTTTTTTTATTTTTATTATATTACTTTGTCAAAATCAGATAAACAAATAATATTTGTAGCGCCAGTATTCCCGCAAGTACTGCCTGGAATGAAAGTTTTTTTGTTTTATGTCGAAAGAATTTCATAGCCAGTAGAGCACCAGCAGAGCCACCAACGAGCGCAAGTGTCCATAAAGTCTTTTCACTAATTCTTCTATGGTTTCCTGCAGCTTTCATTTTATCAATACCATAAAAAAAGAACGCGACCAAATTTATGATAATCGCGTAGCTTGTGATTGCTTGGGTGAGTGTTGGGAGTGTAAAAAACCAATCAAACATACTTAGCCCTCAGCTTGTTCTTGGCTGTAATGGAATTTTCTATCCTCATCAGCAAGTTTGATAAGCTGTTCACGTATAAAGTTTGGGTTAGGTACATTTTTGAAGACAATATTACTTGTTGTGGATGCGGTTTTTACGGTTACATTTCCATATTTAAATAGGGTGGAAAATATTCCTTGAACCTGCGCAGTCACATCTTGAATACGATATAAATCAAGTTCCGTAATCACTCTATGGAATAAGTTGTGTTGTTCGATATCTACAATACGATCATTTGTGACAATCCACATATCAAGATAGAAGTCTATGAATTGTACATAAAAAAAGAGATAAATAGAGAGGTAATATACGCTACCAAGTAATACCGCAAGAGGGTAAAGGATTGAGCCAGACAGTATTGAAGGAAATATATTTTCAATCAGAAGGTATACTGCTATAGGTACTAGCATGAGTACCAAAAACAAGAATAGAATTGGAACAAATGTAATAGGGTGTCTGTGTAACACAAAAAGTACTTTTTCGTAATGCTTTTGTTTTATGATATCAGAAACGCCCATATGCTTTTAAGAAAACCATCCCATATTAAATAGTATAATAGATTGTTGCCATTGTACGGACATGAGGAGTTGCCAGGTAAAGTAGAGAGTCAATATAGTAAGCGTAAATACAAAGAAACTTACCGTGAAGCTTGCAAACGTAAATGATCCTGTCGTGACAATGTGGTAAAAATTGATAATTGAAAAAATCAAAAAGACACACAAAAAGAGTAAGTATATAAAGAGAAATATGTAGAGAGGAATGCTAAACACAATATCTAATTTAGAATTTGAATTTTAAAAACAAATTTTTGTTTTACAATATGCCATCTTGCCCTACCCATTCTTTATCCAGGTGGTCATATGCTTTTTTCGTTGTCTTTCTTCCGCGAGGTGTTCTCTCGATCATACCAATTTGCAAGAGGTATGGTTCGTATATGGTTTCAATCGTATCCATCTCTTCTGCAGCTGCCGCAGCCAAGGTGTTGAGGCCGACGGGTCCACCATTAAATTTTTCTATAATACTAAGAAGAATTTTGCGATCTACTTCGTCGAGTCCGTGTTCATCAACACTCAATAAGTCGAGTGCACCATGTGCTACTTCCTTTGATATTATACCATCATGACGTACTTGCGCATAGTCACGCACACGTTTCAAAAGTCGATTTGCAACACGGGGTGTGCGTCGTGCACGTTTAGCAACGGTCTGTGTGGCGTCTTCGTAAATTTCTACATCAAGTAATTTCGCATTTCTTCTGATGATGCGTTCGATATCACTGTGTTCATAAAAGTTCAAATGGTATACATGTCCGAAACGATCCCGCAAAGGGGATGAAAGTAAATTTAATTTTGTCGTGGCACCAATTAGTGTAAATTTTTCAAGGGGCATGCGTAGTGTTCGAGCAGCCGGTCCTTTTCCAATGATAATATCGAGCGCATAGTCTTCCATTGCTGAATACAAGACTTCTTCAACTGTCTTATTTACACGATGGATTTCATCGATGAAGAGGACATCTCCTTCTTCAAGATTGGATAAAATTGCCGCGAGATCCCCGACACGTTCGAGTGCTGGTCCTGCAGTTATCTTTATATTGCTCCCCATTTCTTTTGAAATAATATGGGCCAATGTCGTTTTACCGAGTCCAGGATTTCCATAAAGGAGTACATGTTCTATCGGTTCTTCTCTCCTTTTTGCTGCCTCCATAGAGATAGAAAGAGGTTCCTTTATATGTTTTTGACCAACAAAATCGTCCAAGTTTTGTGGGCGTAGCGTAATTTCAATTTTTTCTTCCTCAATATCTTCTGATTTTGGGTCTACGAGTCGCGGTTCGAAGTTTTCATCTAAGTTGTAAATTGTTTCTTCCATATTTTTATAGTATGTAGATGTATTGTACGTGATTTGAGGTGAAGAAGCAATGAGGAACAGCGAAAAATACCATATTCAATTATCCACACCACAAAGGGAATGTGTAAAGAATAAAAAGTACGCTAAAAGATGATCATTTACATAAAATGTGTGTATGTGGAGACGTTGTGTCCATATTTTTTTGGATTTAAAAATGATTTTTATCGTTTATATTATGGTTTTTTTGTGTTATACATAATCTACTATATACATAAAAGGGTGTTTTTGTGACGGGGTATAATGGTTTGTTTTTAGAAACCGGGTTTGGCTTCGGCCAAGTGATTTTGGTGAGAAATTATACCCCACACCCTTTCTTCCAAAGTCACCCGGTTTGTAAAAATAAAGTTACTTCTTTTTAGAAAGAAAAATTTAATGTGGATAACTAACTATACTGTACCGGTATGGTTTTTATTTACCTCCTTTTTTAGCCAAAAAACTAGATTGTAGTGGCTGTTTGGCGGCAAAAAATTAGATGTGCTATAATAGCTACTGCCTGTCCATTACACAACATATTGTGGCCAAAAA
>PKTJ01000038.1 GCA_002869205.1 Candidatus Parcubacteria bacterium
TTTGTGGAATATCGTATGCACGTAATTGAAATACACGTCCACGTGTGGTAAAGAATAGAATGTTGTCATGTGTATTGGTTGAGATAATCATGTCTACAACGTCTTCTTCTTTTGTTGCAAGACCAATGACGCCTTTGCCTCCGCGACTTTGTGTACGGAATGTGTCTGGTGGAAGACGTTTGATATAGCCATCGCGTGTAGAGATGATGAGGGTTGGTTCATTTGGAACAAGATCTTCAATACTAAACTCTTTTACACCGTGAGGAACAATCTGGGTCCGTCTTTCATCACCAAATTTTTCTTTGATTTCGCTGACTTCTTTTTTGATAACGCCAAGAATTTTCTTTGGGCTTGCGAGAAGTGCCTCGAGTTCTGCAATAAGTTTTTTCTTTTCTTTGAGTTCATCTTCAATCTTTTTGCGTTCCAAGTTGGCCAACTGTTGAAGTCTCATTTCAAGAATTGCAGAAGTTTGCTTTTCAGAAAATTTAAACTTTTTCATCAAATTTACCTTTGCTTCTTCTTTGTCTTTTGATTTTCTGATGAGTGCGATTACCGCATCAATTTTATCGAGTGCCTTTTTCAAACCTTCAAGAATGTGTTCACGATCTTTTGCTTTTCCTAGATCAAATTCTGTGCGTCGGCGTACCATTTCTTGTCTATGTGTAATGTATTCCTCAAGTATCGTTTTGATATTGAGTACACGTGGTTGCATGCCGTTTTCTACGAGTGCAATCATGTTTACATGAAAAGAAGTTTGAAGGTCGGTGAGTTTGTAGAGTCTGTTTAAAATCTTTTTTGGATACGCATCTTTTTTGAGTTCAATAACAACACGCACACCATCTTTGTTACTTTCATCACGCAGGTCTCTGATACCCTCAATCTTTTTTTCTTGTACAAGACCAGCAATTTTTTCAAGTAAGGTTGCTTTGTTTACTTGATATGGGATTTCAGTAACCACTATAATAAATTTACCTGCTTTATCTTCCTGGATATCTGTTTTTGCACGCATCACAATACCACCACGTCCGGTTGCGTATGCTGCGGCAATATCTTTTTTATTGTAGATGATGCCGCCAGTAGGGAAGTCAGGTCCTTTGATTACTTCACCTAATTCTTCAATAGGCGTTTTAGGTTTTTCAATAAGAAGTGTTACCCCATCACACAGTTCTCCAAGATTATGTGGAGGGATGTTTGTTGCCATACCAACCGCAATACCCATACTACCGTTTAGTAGTAAGTTTGGTAATTTACTAGGTAATACACGAGGTTCTTTGTTTGATCCATCATATGTAGGGAAGAAATCAACCGTATTTTTTTCAATATCAAACAACATCTCTTCGGCGAGTGCTTGTAGTTTTGCCTCGGTATAACGCATAGCAGCAGCGCTGTCACCATCCATGGAACCAAAGTTACCTTGGCCATTTACGAGCATGGCACGCATGTTGAAATCTTGTGCCATACGAACCATGGAATCATAAATTGCAGAGTCACCGTGTGGATGGTATTTTGCCATCACACTACCTACTACATGAGCTGACTTTTTGAATTTTGCATTATGTTTGAGTCCAATTTCCCACATAGCGTAGAGAATTCTTCGGTGGACTGGCTTTAATCCATCTCGTACATCTGGTAGGGCACGAGACACAATGACACTCATGGCATAATCCAGATAAGACGTCTTCATTTCATCGACAAGACTCATTGGTTCCACCTTACCTTCTGGTGAGATGGCTTCGAATTTTTCTTGCTTTGGTTTTTTTGCTGGCTTTTCTGGCGCAGCTTTGGTGGTTGTTTTCTTACGTGGCATATATTATTTCAAACTAGAGTTCTGATTGAATAGTATTTGTTGTAGATGTGTTTATAGTGCTTGTTGTATTAAATATATTGGTCAGTGTTTCTTTTATAGTATTTTCAATCTCAGCGTCGTCTGCTTTGTCTATCGTAGTCTCAGCAGGGGTAGATTCTTCGAGTTCTTCATCTTTACTAAATGTCTTTATGATATTTTGTAGATCTTCTTTTCCTGATTCAATGATTGAAAACGCAGGATCAGGTGTACGTTTGGTTTCATAAAACATGGTAGATAAATTCAGTGCCCATAATATAAATATTGCGATACTAAATATGACAACCCCCATCCAAAGCCATGTTTTTCCTTTGTGAGGTGGCTCATATATAGGCACTACCTGTTTCTTTTTGATAGGAGCTTGTTGTTCTACATTACGGTCGATATGTTTTTCTGTTGGTGGTTTGTGACTGTCCATTTCTTTCATCACGAGCGCAGGGATTTTTTTGACAGCCTGTTCAAGTTCTTTTTTTTCTACATCTTTTTTGCTACGTGGTTTTTTTGGAGTAGCCTTGCGTTTCGTGTTTTTTTTAGAAACAGCCGTGCTTTTTTTTCGCGGTTTCTTTTTTTCACTTTCTTTTTTATTTGTAGATTTTTTGACATTCATAGGTCTGATTTTGTTTGTTTATTCTTTTTCTAGCACAATGACTTCTGTTTCTTCTTGTGGTAAATCTCGTTTTTTGATAATTACTTTTTTCTCTACGTCACCATTTTTTGATCCTATTTCTTTGAGGAATGAATCAACTGGTTTTGCTGTTTTGTCATTGTCTGATTTGAATGCCATAGGTATCACGACACGTGGCTCAATAGTGTTTACTGCTTTTACTGCTGCTTCGGCATCATACGAGTCAGGATGGCCGACAGGAATACATAATATGTCTATACCAGCGAGTACCTCAAGCTGTTTTGCAGTAAGTGGCTTATTAGTAAGACCGAGGTGTCCCAGGCTGACTCCTTCTACATCAATTCTTACCATTGTGGTGCCTGCTTCGTGGCCTTCTGCAGCAGTTACGAGCACTCCTTTTGTGTCAATTTCTCCTGGTGTAGATAATGTATAAGGATTTGCAGACAATGTGATACTATTTTTTTCTCCTCGTGTATACAGACCAATTTCTGGTGTAAGACTTCGGGGAAAACTACCAGAGGCAGGTTTGTAGGGGTCGATCACTATAACGATATCTTTATCAAGAGGTTTTGTCTGGAGTTTTATGGCGGTCGTGCCAAGCCATGAAATATGCATAAATATGTGAAATTAGTAACTAGAAATTAGAAACTAGAGAGATACTCTTAATTTCCAATTTCTATTTTCCAGGTTCAATTGCGATGATATTATACACGATTTTCTACTAACACGCAAGGATAAAAGTGTGTGCATAAGATGTATATTTTGTCGCTTATTTTAGGTAAAAAAGTGGCTTTTTCGCTCTCTTTATAGGGCCCTTGACTTTTTTGAAATCTCATGTTATATTATTCGAGCCCTATTTTATATCTTTTCCTCAATTTTGGGCTGAGGAAAGCTCGGCATGCCGGGTTAATTCATGCGAACTGAGGCTTAGATTCTCAGACATCATCTAGATGGTAACAAATTCGCATATATTTATTTATGTATAGTCAAAATTTTGCGGATCTTTTGCAAGATTATTTTGCAAATATCCCACAAGTAGGAGATTTGGTAAAAGGAAAAGTAATTTCAATCGATCGTGGTGAAGTACGTATTGATATCAACGGTACTATCGTTGGTGTAGTGCGTGGTGAAGAACTTTTTTCCGAATCAAAAGAATTTTCAAATATTAAGGTTGGTGACGAAGTAGAGTCAACTGTTGTAGAAGATGAAAATGAGAATGGTGAGATGGAATTATCATTCCGTGTTGCTGGTCATCGTCTCGTATGGGATCGCATGATCAATTATATCAAGGAAGCTACAGTGATTTCTGCAAAAGTAATTGCAGCAAACAAAGGTGGTCTCATGATTCAGGCAGACGCTCTTACTGGGTTTATGCCAGTGTCTCAACTCAATCCAGATAATTATCCACGTGTCCAAGGTGGTGACAAAAATAGAATTCTCGAACACTTGAGACAGTTTGTAGGTAAAACTATTCGTGTCAAAGTTATCAATGCTGACATGGATGAAGAAAAACTTATCTTTTCTGAAAAAGAAGTATGGGAAGAGGAACAAAAGAGTATTCTCGATTCATATAGTATTGGTGATATTATCGAAGGTGAGGTAAGCGCGCTTACTCCATTTGGTTCATTCATCAAGTTTGGTGAAGGTCTTGAAGGTTTGTGTCATATCTCAGAAATCGTATGGCAAAGAATTGATCATCCAAAAGATATCTTGAAAGTTGGTGACAAGGTGAAAGCACAAATTATTGACCTCAATAAATCAAAGATTTATCTTTCTCTCAAGCGTCTTATTGATGATCCGTGGAAAGCAGTAAAAGATAAATACAAAGTAAACCAAGTTATTGAAGGTGAAATTCACAAAGTTGAACAGTTTGGACTCATGGTCAAGCTTGATGAAGAGATTCACGGTTTGGCTCATATTTCTGACTTGTCTGACAAACGTGTAAATGATCCAAAGGTACTCCTTTCAAAATTCAATGTTGGTGATAGACAAAACTTTGAGATTATCTCAATGGAGCCAGCAGAACATCGCCTCGGTCTACGACTCGAGTGTGCTGGAAAAAAGAATGAGGAAGCTCTTGTGAAAGATACAAAAGAAGAAGAACCTGCTGCTGATAAAGCTGCAGAGGAAAAAGAAGAGAAAGTAGAAGAAGCAGAGACTCCTAAAGAAGAAAAGGAAGAAAAGACTGAAAAATAACGCGTAAAGACTTCTATATTTTAACCCGCCGTAAGGCGGGTTTTGATTATTCCACAGATTGACAAATAGGGGGTAATTACGTATAATCCGGTATACATTTAAGATATAAATTTGTAGATTTTATGAAGAATTTGTTCAAAAATTTTATTATCGTGTTTTTTACCCTGCTTTTGGTTGCGGCACTTTTGAGTACAGCAAACTTTGGTAGTGAGAAACCGGAGCAGGTTGGTATTACACGACTTGTTCAAGAGATTAATAATGAGTCAGTTGAAGGTATTGAGGTGCGCGGTGATCTCCTTATTGTAGATCTCAAAGAAGAGGGCGCTCTTGATTTGGAAGTAAAGAAAGAATTTGGTCAAAGCTTTTCTGAACTCATGGACAATTATGGTATCGAAGGTGCCAAGCTTGCTCAGATTGATGTACAAGTAAAAGAAGAAACGGGCGCACGGTTTTGGATTAGTGTACTTGCACCATGGCTTTTGCCATTACTTTTGTTCATTGGGTTGATTTATTTTTTCTCACGACAAGTGCAAGGTGCGAACAGTAAAGCAATGGGTTTTGGGCAATCTCAAGCCAAACAAGCAAAACCAGATGACAAAGAAAAGAAAACGCTCAAAGATGTGGCAGGTGCAAAAGAAGCAAAAAATGAAGTTTTGGAAATTGTTGATTTTCTCAAAGATCCAAAGAAGTTTACTGACATGGGCGCAAAGATTCCAAAAGGATTGCTCCTCATGGGTCCTCCAGGAACAGGTAAAACACTTATGGCAAAAGCTATTGCAGGTGAAGCTCAGGTACCATTCTTTCATATTTCTGGATCAGAGTTTGTAGAAATGTTTGTCGGTGTTGGTGCTTCTCGTGTGCGTGATCTTTTCAACAAAGCAAAGAAAACAGCCCCTGCAATTATCTTCATTGATGAGATGGATGCTGTGGGTCGTAAACGTGGTGCTGGTCTTGGTGGAAGTCATGATGAGCGTGAACAAACACTCAATCAAATTCTTGTTGAGATGGATGGATTTGATCCAAATCTTGGTGTTATCGTGATTGCAGCGACCAATCGTCCAGATGTTCTTGACAGTGCACTTCTTCGACCAGGACGTTTTGATCGTCGTGTGGTAATCGATATGCCAGACATCAATGACAGAGAAGAGATTTTGACAATTCATGCGTTTAATAAACCACTTGCAAAAGACGTTTCAATTCGTAAAGTGGCTGAACGTACGCCAGGTTTTTCTGGTGCTGATCTTGCAAATATTTTGAACGAAGCCGCCATTCTTGCGGTACGTTGTGACAAGAAAAAAATTGATGAAGACGAAGTCCTCGAAAGTATTGAAAAGGTATTGCTTGGACCAGAAAAGAAATCTCGTGTAATGACTGAACATGACAGGGAAATGACTGCATATCACGAAGCAGGGCATGCTGTGGTAGGACATTTTTTGAAAGAATGTGATCCAGTTCGTAAGGTGTCTATCATTGGTCGTGGTATGGCTGGTGGTTACACTCTTTCTATGCCTGATAAAGATGAGCGTTACAAGACATTGGCAAAGTTCAAAGATGATCTTGCTATGATTCTTGGGGGTTATGTGACAGAGCGCATGGTATACGGAGATGCCCAGTTATCTACCGGACCTTCAAGCGATCTCAAAAAAGCAACTCAGATGGCACGCTCTATGGTTCTTCGTTATGGTATGAGTGAAAAGCTTGGTCCTCGCCAATATGGTGAGAATGAGGAGCTTATATTTCTTGCACAAGAAATCCATGACAAAAAGAATTATAGTGAAAAGACAGCTGAACTTATTGATGAAGAGATTAACCATTTTCTTCTCGAAGCCAAAAAACAAGCCGAGCATATTATCACCAAGCACAAAAAACAGATGGATGAGTTGGTTCAGGTGTTGCTCAAGCAAGAGACGGTGGAAGAAGATAAGTTCAAAGAAGTTATGGGTGAGGGTGTTCATGAAGTAAAAGAGGAAACGAATTAAAATAGTAAATAAAGAAACCGTTCAGTTATACTGAGCGGTTTTTTTTATTTACTATATCAGGGATTCTTCCTTACTTTTTGTCACCAAAAAGTAACAAAAAGTGCCGGGGTGACTGAACTCGCTACGACTCAAAGGATAAGGTATTTAGAATCTACCACGACGCTCAAACATGCAGTCACCCCGGACCCCGTTGGTGGTAAAAACAAAATCTGTAAATAGATGTGTATTTTGTATACAAAAAAACACCTATCATCTAGGTATCTATCAAGTACGGGGGCCGGGGGACGATGAATCCTCCTCATCGCCCCCGACTGTTGGATTGCGAGCATCTGTGTGCATGAGGGTGGTGAGCCCTTCGCAATCCTCTCCTTGTTTACCGTCCCTCCATGGGTGGTTGGTGTGTATGGTCGCGGATCGCGCGACCGTCTACTCGCCGGTGTCGCCGGAGAGTTCGTCATCGGGCGTGCCGTCGTCGACGAGGTCTTCTTCGTCTTCGAGCTCGGCCCGACGATCTTCGATCGCCTTGAGGACGCTGCGGCGCGGACGCGAGCGTTCGTGCTCGGTCTTTTCGACTGCGTCGAGTTCTCCGTCGACATCTCCGGCGTCGATCTCTGTCACGATCTCGCGCCAGGGACCGTCGAGAAAGTCGTGTGGGTCGAACGCGTCTTCGTCGACCTCGTCAGTCTTCCTCCGCATCGGCGGCGCCGTCGCCCAGCGGGAGGCGCGAAGAGACGACCTTCGTGTCCCGTGGAATGTGCCCGTGGCAGACGAAGGCCTTGATGGACTCGCCGACGATTTGCGGGTACTTGCGGACCTCGGGCGTGTCCTTGGTGGCTTCCTTGATCACCACCCAGTGGTCGACGCAGACCGCGGACTGCGCAGCCACCAGATCATGCGTGTGCAGGTAGGTGAAGAGCCAGTCGGTGTCGAGGGGATGATCCCCCTGCGCCTCCATCACCTGGTGGACGTCTTCGAAAGGCGTGTTGTGGCCCAGGACAGTGAGCTTGATCTCGTACTCTCGCTCTCGGCTCATTGATCTCCTCCACAGGCCTACCTTTGTGGCGGCCTTGTTGTATGAACGTGCATAGTTTTTACCATTCTTAACACAAAATGTCAAGGTTTGGTATGTATATAGGTGAAAATATGGTATACTATCGTAGTTAAAAGGAGAAAGTTATAAAGTTCATAAAGTAATGGAATTCTTTCCTTTTTAGTTACTTTATGAACTTTCAAACTTTATAAACTTTTAACTTCTACTATGAAACGTGAACCAACATATAGTGATGCGCTCAAGGCTGGGTGGCAGCTGGCATGGCATCATAAATCTTTGTGGATTTTCGGTTTTTTTGCTGCATTTTTGGGGCAAATGGGCATTGTTGAATTTTTGGCAAAGACATCATTTGGTGCGACGTATTTACGTGCACCATCATTTTTTGTATATGTGTGGGATTTCTTTACAGAAGTGCCCGCTACCACGATTGTTCAGTCTCTCAATTTGACCGCTGATAAATTCGTATGGCTTATTTGGCTTCTTGTTATATTTATTGGTTTTGGCTTGTTGTTTCTATTTACCTCAGTTGTTTCTCAAGGAGCGATTGTTCATAGTACTGGTCGATTTATAGAAAAGAAGGGTAAGAAATTTGAAAGTACATCAGTATCGTGGCATGAAAGTCGTAAACATTTTTGGAGATTGCTTGGTTTAAATATTTTACGAAAAGTTGTTCTCGTATCTTTCATCTCCTTTGTTTCGTGGGGTATGATTAATGCACTTAT
This sequence comes from Candidatus Parcubacteria bacterium, assembly GCA_002869205.1. Classification (GTDB taxonomy): domain Bacteria; phylum Patescibacteriota; class Patescibacteriia; order Magasanikbacterales; family UBA922; genus BM521. The sequence continues at coordinate 8,417 of PKTJ01000038.1, forward strand.
TGAACCAAGTGGCGGTGATATACTTTTATTTTTTGTTCTATTTTTGCTTGCGATTGGTATGGGGATGATACTATCATTTTTGCTTGTATACGCAGTTGGTTATGTAGTTTTAGAAGAGCAATCTTTTGTACAGTCAATTAGATCTGCTTGGAGACTATTCACTGACCATTGGTTTGTGTCTCTTGAAATTGGATTTGTGTTTATTGTGCTCAATATTGTTTTCGTATTGCTTCTTTTGGTCGGTATGTATTTACTATTCCTTCCAAGTTTGGTCATGTGGACGACAGCCTTTTTGTTACAAAGCACCGCATTGTATGTAGCAGGTATTTTCTTGGGATTTGTATTGTTTGTTCCGTATGTTGTATTTATTGGTTCACTCTTCAATGTATTTACTACTTCGACATGGACATATCTCTTTGCTCGTATGCACAAGAAGGGTGTCGTAAGTCATTTGGTACATTTGTTTCATCATAAATAAGATATGTCGAATAATTTTGGCGGGTCAATTGATGATCTTATAGCTCAGGGTGCAGCCGATGATTCTGCTGTTCCTCAAGCACCTTCAGTACACATTGCTTCTGAAGAAACAGAGAAAAAATTTGATGACAAGATGGGGGAGATAAAAGACAAAGAGCTTGAAAAAAAAGCAGAGCGTTTTGCTGCACAGATTGCTCATCCTCATATTGACCTCAAAAAATTTCCCGTAACTCACGAAGCACTCAAACAAATAAAACCCGAAATAGCCCAACAGCTAGGTGCTATTTGTTTTTATGCTGATGCTGATGAAATTCGTATCGGTGCTCTTGATCCAAGTACTGAAGAAGTAAAACAACTTTTTGAAGAAGTAAAAGAAAAGCACCATGCTCAGGGTGCTTTGTATGTTATATCAGAAGTGAGCTTGAATCGTGTACTGGATTTATACAAGACCATGCCAAATGTAAAACCAGTAACAAAAGATATTGAAATAAAAGCAGAAGACCTCGAACGCGTGCAGGCAAATGTAAATGATTTCAAAAGCGTGGAAGCGCTTCTCAAAAAAGCAAACACAACTGATCTCATTACCGTGCTTCTCGGAGCGAGTCTCAAGGTTGATTCATCTGATGTGCATGTGGAGGCAGAGGAAGAGCGTATTGTGGTACGTTTCCGTTTGGATGGTATTTTGCATGATGTGGCAGAACTCCCAAAAGATTTGTTTGAAAAATTATTATCACGTATCAAGCTTGTTTCATCACTCAAGATTAATATCACAGACAAGCCTCAGGATGGACGTTTTACCATCAAACTACCTACAGGAGATGTAGACGTCCGTGTCTCAACAATTCCAACTGTTTTTGGTGAAAGTATTGTGATGCGTTTGTTGATCCAAAGTCAGGAAGGTATTAAACTCGAGACTCTGGGTATGTCTGAGCGTGACTTACAAGTCTTGAAGGCAGAAATTTCTCGACCGAATGGCATGATCATTACGACTGGTCCGACGGGTAGTGGTAAGACAACAACACTCTATGCTATTTTGAAAATTTTGAACCAACCAGGCGTGAAGATTATTACACTTGAAGATCCTGTAGAGTATCGCATGGAGGGGGTTAACCAAAGTCAGATTGATCATACTAAGAAATATACATTTGGTCAGGGCTTGCGTTCTATTTTGCGTCAAGATCCAGATATCGTGATGGTGGGGGAAATTCGTGATCTCGAGACTGCAGAAATTGCGGTACAGTCTGCTCTCACAGGACACCTTATGCTTTCGACAATCCATACCAATAGTGGTGCTGGAGCTATCCCACGTTTCTTGTCTATGGGAACCAAACCATTTTTGCTCGCACCTGCACTCAATTGTGTGATGGGTCAGCGTCTTGTGAGGCGTGTGTGTAAGGAGTGCTCTGAGCAAGTGAGTGTCGGAGAGCTGGACCCAAATGTACAGACACGTTTACAAGATCAGATCGATGCCATGCCAGAAAAAACAAAAGCAGATATATCAGGAAGAGATCTTACATTTCATATATCAAAAGGGTGCGAAAAATGTAATGGCATTGGGTATAAGGGGCGAATCGGTATTTATGAAATTTTTCAAATTCAAGAAAAAATTGAAGAGAGTATTTTGTCAGGACAGGTATCTGAGCATGTGATAGAAGAAGTCGCGCGAACACAAGGAATGACAACCATGGTCCAAGATGGTATACTTAAGGCTCTAGATGGGATTACCACACTAGACGAAGTATTTCGTGTTATCGATTAATAATCATTTTATGGTAAGTATTCGCTCAAACGGTGCACAGCCTACTGGTCAGCCAGTGAGGTTTTATAAATTTGTTGCACTTACATTTTTNTACATTTTTGGTAATCACTATCGTTTTGCTCGGAGTAGTGATCTTCATGTCTTCGAAGCGTGCAGAAATTACGATTATCACACGGTCTGAACCGGTTGATGTAAATACTACTATTACTATTGATTCCACTGACAGCAATGCAATTGTGTCTGGATTTGTGACAAGTACGTTTGTGGAGCTGTCTCAAAATTTTAGCCCCGAAGGATCAAAGACAGAAGAAGGTGTGTCTGAAGGTTTGGTAACCTTGTATAATGATACCAACGCTGCCCAACCTCTCGTTGCTACTACACGACTTTTGACTCCTGATGATATTTTATTTCGATTGAAAAATCGTGTAACAGTTCCTGCAAATGGTTCTATTGAAACAGAAGTGTACGCAGATGTTGCCGGCCAAGGTGGTGATATTGGTCCATCAAAATTTACTATCCCAGGTCTTCGTGAAGAAAAACAAAAGGTAGTTTATGCGGAGAGTATATCTTCGATGAGTGGTGGTGTGAGAACTATTGGTATTTTGAATCAAGATGATGTTACCAAGGCAGAAAAGATTTTACTCGATGCACTCAAGACAAAAGGGATGGAACTGTTGAAAGAATTAGACGCCGATTCAGTTATTTTGTCTGACATCGTTCAGTATACATTTGAAAACGATACTGAGCTTGGTGTTGAGACAGACCTATTTACCTTGTCGGGTAAGGCAACTGTAGTAGGTGTGTTTTATAACGGGGAAGAATTGAGTGTATATGCTGAAGATATGCTTGGTAAGCAGGTAGTGGACAATAGTGAGACATTGCAGTCAGTCGAAAGTCAGCCAACGGTTGTTATTTCAGATTATGATTTGGAAGATAATACTGCAGATTTGGTTATTACACGTACCGGTTTGGTGGACCTAGACCCAAATAGTCGTGAAATACAAAAACTTATGTTTTTTGGAAAAACTGAAGATGAAGTAAGGCGTTATGTTATGTCTATCGATCATGTCCAAGGCGTGGAAATGCATTTTCGTCCTATGTGGAATAGAAGTGTGCCGCATGTTGCAAGTCATGTGAGTATTACGGTAAGGCAGGTTGAATAGATTTATGTGCGAACATACGAAAGGTACGAAATTACGAACGAGTATTGACAATGTTTGAATAAAGATATAATGTATACAGGCTAATACGTTTGTACGAGAACCAGCCCAGTCCGCCTCCTCGGCGAATATGGTACCACTCTCGGAGTGTTATACAAATTTATTGAGATACCCGCCTGCGCTTGAAGCTTCGGCGAGGTGAAACGGGTGGAACCGTCCTCATGCATTTTGCAAGGACCCCGGTATGTGATTCTAGAACAATCTGGAGTTGTGTACTGGGGTTTTTTGTTCCCGTTGTCATTCCGACCGAAGTTCTGATGTAGTGAAACGAAATCAGAACGAAGTGGAGGAATCTCTTTCTTAAATCAAAATTTTCTTTTGGAAAAGGGATCCCTCGGCTCCGCTCGGGATGACAGTCATAAAATACGTTATTTATAAATCGATCATATTATTTTTAAACATTGATTATGGAAAATAAACTAGAAATAATGCGTCACTCATGTGCGCATGTGGTGGCAGCAGCAGCACGAGAATTATTTCCCGATGCTAAATTTGGAGTTGGTCCTGTAGTAGATCATGGGTTTTATTATGATATAGATTTTCCAGAAAATATTACTGATGAAGATTTGAAAAAGATTGAGAAAAAAGCTAAGCACATGATCAAACAAAATCTGAAGTTTGAAAGAAAAGAAATGAAGATTGATGAGGCTATTTCATTTTTTGAAAATACTAAACAAGATTACAAAGTTTCCCTTCTCAAAGATTTGAAAGAACGCGGAACGACAAAAATGACCGAAGAAGAACTGCAAGATCTTGGTGATTCAGTAGAAGATGTTTCATTGTATCAGACTGGAGAGTTCGTAGATCTTTGTCGTGGACCACATGTTGAGAGTACAAAAGAAATTGGCGCGTTCAAACTCACCAAACTTGCAGGTGCATATTGGAGAGGTGATCAAGATAATGCACAACTGCAGCGCGTGTACGGAATTTGTTTTGAAACAAAAGAAGAATTGAATGCACATTTGCACATGCTCGAAGAAGCAAAGAAGCGAGATCACCGTATTTTGGGTGAGCAGTTGGAAATTTATACGTTTGACGAAGAGGTTGGTCCTGGATTACCTCTATGGTTACCTAATGGTGGGATCATTATTGAAGAAATAGAAAAGCTTGCAAAAGAGGTGGAAAATAAATACGGATATAGTCGTGTGAGGACACCACATGTCGCAAAGGAATCGTTATATCTTCGATCAGGTCACTTGCCATATTATAAGGAAAGTATGTTTCCTCCAATGGAAATGGATAATGAGACATATTATCTCAAAGCAATGAACTGTCCACATCATCACAAGATTTTTGGTACGCATAAGAAAAGTTATAGAGACATGCCTGTGCGTCTTGCAGAGTACGGAGCTAACTATCGATATGAAGATTCAGGTGCACTCTTTGGACTTATGCGTGTGAGATCTTTATCTATGAATGACGCGCATATTTATTGTACCGAAGAGCAGTTTGAAGAAGAGTTCATCAAGGTACTCGATATGTACAAGCTCTATTTTGACTTGTTTGGTATTGAAAAATACAAAATGCGTTTATCAAAACATAGTAAAGAAGGTCTTGGAAAAAAATATGTAGACAACGAAAAACTATGGATTAAGACTGAAGAGCAGGTAAGAAATGCACTTATCAAATCAGACATGCCGTTTGTCGAAGTAGAGGATGAAGCCGCGTTTTATGGACCAAAGATTGATGTGGAAATTTGGTCAGTGATTGGACGTGAATTTACCCTTGCCACAAACCAGCTTGATTTCGCAGTCCCTGAAAGATTTGAGCTTACGTATGTTGACAAAGATGGACAAGAAAAAACACCGATCTGTATTCATCGTGCACCACTATCTACTCATGAACGTCTTATTGGGTTTTTGATCGAACATTATGCAGGCGCCTTTCCTGTGTGGTTATCACCCGTACAAGTTCATTTTGTTCCTGTTTCTGAAAAACATATTGAAGGTACAAGAACACTTGCGCAGGAATTTTCTGACAAAGGTGTTCGTGTAAAAATCGATGAAGCAGACGAAACGGTAGGAAATAAGATCCGCAAAGCATCCCAGAGCAAAGCTCCATATGTGGTTGTAGTGGGGGACAAAGAGCTTGCAGGAGAAGATTGGCAGATTCGTGTGAGAGGACAAGAAGATCAGGAGAGTATGGGTAAGGATAAATTTGTTGATAGGGTTTTGGGTGAGATAGAGGGAAGAAAATAAGAAATATACCTAAAAATAGCCTCGATATAACATCGGGGCTATTTTTTATTTCCACAAGAGAGGGTTGACAAAAACATATTATTGTGGTATGTTATTGCGTTAAAAAAATCGAAATAGGCTTACATAGTATGTAATTCCATTTTGATCTTTTTAGTACTACAGACATGAATTAGACTTTCTCCCGTTGAAGGCAGCGGGAGATTAACCAGAGAGGAGAAGTAGATGCTGGGAATTCGAGTAGAGAAAGTTGCAGGTCTCCATACCGGTCGTATCGAAGGGCACTGCGGTGTCCTCGGGCCGAGGTTCTTGACCCGTGAAGAGGGTCGGTCGATGGTTGAGTATGCTCAGAACGCCACGAGGGGTTTCGGGCGTACACACGACCTGCCGCTGCTGATGGCGCAGATCAACAAGACCAGTCTCCCTGAGGACGAAGCGCAGCTCTTCGACAAGCTGAATCGTTTCGAGCCGATGGGTGGCTGTACGGTTCAGGTCACCTGCGCCAAGATCCTTGGTCGGCCGTACGTAGGCGTGGCCATGGTCCGCGGGCAGGCGGACCTGCTCGCGAACAACACGCTCGTGTACTCGTTGAATCAGGCGATCGATCTGCTTGCGCTCTGGATTGACGAGCACCTTGTCAGCGTCAGTGAGGCGATCATCTTGCTGCAGCGGTTGCGCAGCCTCGGCATGGGACTCAACTTCTCGTGTGAGCTCCTCCGGGAAATGCGAGTTGATCGAGAAGCTGATTTCATGCGCTGGGCCTTCAGCTTGCGCATGGGCGCTGACACGACGGACCCGTCCGGGCTGATCGATCAACTCATGTTGCGTCGTCGCCTCTTCACGCAAGCGACTGGGCGTGAGTTCCAGGGTCTGTAGAAGGAGAGTCGTCCATCAGAAGTCCTGTCCGCTGTAGAGCGGACGGGGTCGAGGTGTGCGGCGTGGTCGGCGCGTGCGAATTCGTTCGTACGTCGCCGACCCTCCGACCTCATTCTATATTTAAAAAATATATAGTGAAGTAAAAACATCCGCATTTTGCGGATGTTTTTTATTTTATAATTTTTATAGTCTAGTATCTGTAATGTTCTGGCTTATACGGACCTTCTTTTTTGATTCCAATATAGTCAGCTTGATCATCTGTAAGCTCTGTAAGTTTTACTCCAATTTTTGCGAGATGTAGTCGTGCTACTTCTTCGTCTAGTTCTTTTGCGAGACGATATACACCGACTTCATAATCATTTTTCCAAATATCGAGTTGGGCCAAGACTTGGTTTGAAAAACTGTTACTCATCACAAAGCTTGGGTGGCCGGTAGCACAGCCGAGATTCATGAGACGTCCTTCTGCGAGCATGAAGATTGCGTGACCGTCGGCAAATGTATATTTGTCTACTTGTGGTTTGATATTTTCTTTTGTGACATCTTTCATTTCGTTGAGTGGCTCCACTTGGATTTCATTGTCAAAATGTCCAATATTACATACCACAGCCTGATCTTTCATACCCTCCATATGTTCTGTACGGATAATATCTTTGTTTCCTGTAGTAGTGACATAAATATCAGCGCGTCCGAGTGTGTCTTCGACAGTGGTGACTTCATATCCTTCCACCGCAGCTTGGAGTGCACAGATGGGGTCTATTTCAGTTATGATTACTCGTGCGCCTTGGCCTCTGAGCGCCTGAGCACAACCCTTGCCTACATCTCCGTAACCACAGACGACCGCAGTTTTTCCACCGATCATAACATCCATTGCACGATTGAGTCCGTCAATTACTGAGTGACGACAGCCGTAGATATTATCAAATTTTGATTTAGTTACTGAATCATTTACATTTATAGCAGGGAAGAGAAGTGTTCCGGCATCTGCCATTTGTTGGAGTCTGTGTACGCCGGTTGTAGTTTCTTCGCTTACGCCTTTGATTTCTTTTGCAGCTTCGGTCCAACGTGTGTTATTTTTTTCATATTCTGTTTTGAGACATGCCATAAGTTCACGAAGGTCTTCTGGTTCACCAGAATAATCTTTTTCAAGTAGACTGGGATCTTTTTCTACTTTTACTCCTTCATGAATCATCATGGTGGCATCGCTTCCATCATCTACGATCATGTCGGGCCCCTTTCCATTTCCAAAGTCGAGCGCGCGTTCGGTACACCACCAATATTCTGCCAGAGTTTCACCTTTCCAGGCAAATACAGGAACGTGTGAATCTTTTACCACTGCTGCTGCAGCATGGTCTTGGGTTGAAAAAATATTACAACTTGCCCAACGTACATTGGCACCCAAGTCTTTTAAAGTTTCAATAAGTACCGCAGTTTGAATAGTCATGTGCAATGAGCCCATGATGTTTACATCTTTCAAAGGTTGCTCACTAGCATATTTTTCGCGGATTGCCATGAGTCCTGGCATTTCACGCTCTGCGATGTTGATTTCTTTTCGTCCGAGATCGGCGAGTGACAGGTCTTTGATTTTATAGTCTTCCATATTGTTTGTTAACCTCTAAATGAAATAAATACGACATACGCTACATACATGAGAAGCATAACGATTGCTTCGCTACGTCGTAATTTGTGTCTGTGAAATTTACCACCAGTAAACATGAAGATGAACAATACAAATGCAGCAATTCCTGCGACGAGAATATCAAAGTTTGCTTGTGGGTTCATCTTGATTGGTGCAATGATTGGTGTGAGACCGAGTACCCATAGGATATTAAAGATATTTGATCCTACCACATTACCCACTGCCAAGTCTACGTGTCCACGGTATGCTGCAATACCAGATGTGGCAAGTTCAGGGAGAGATGTTCCGATTGCCATAATGGTAAGACCGATGAAGAGTTCTGAGAGACCAGCCATGCGTGCAAGGATGACGGCATTATCAACTATAAATTTACCACCGATGACAAGTCCAATAATACCTAATATTATATAACTAATGGATTTTGTCCATGAGTGTGTTTCTACCTTTTCTCTCTCACCTTTTATTTTGCTAAGTCCGTATGTATAGTAAATAAAGATAAGGAAAAAACTGACAAGAATAATACCATCTCCTCGAGTTAAAATATCTACAGTACCTCCACCAAATAATACATCATTTCCTAATACAAAAAGCATCAGAACCGCGAGAAGTCCAAGAGGAATCTCTTTCCATGTAGTTCCTTCTTTTACGGTCAGTGGACGGATGAGAGCCGCAATTCCTAATACAAGGAATATGTTTGAAATATTACTACCAAGTATATTACCAATGGCGAGATCCCCAGATCCCTGTACTGCAGAGAAAATATTCACGACCATCTCCGGAGCAGAGGTACCAAAGGATACGACGGTGAGACCGATGACGATGGCTGATACTTTCATCTTTGCAGCTAGAGAGGATGCTCCTTTTACAAAAATATCACCTCCAAAAAGAAGGATAACAATACCAACAATCAATAGAAAAATAGGTAAAACCATAAAATTTATGAAGAGTAAAACACGGCAATTATACCGTGTTTTTGGTCTAAAATCAAGTTGTAGGGAAAGGGTGCTACATCTTTAAACTAATAGGTTCTCCATAGGTGTTTTCATATCGTTTTTCAAATTCTTCCATCGTATACGTATGGTTTACGGTTCCATAATGCTCGACAGCGTATGTAGCAGCGACACTTGCCATTTGACCACATGTTTTGAGATCATAGCCTCTGGTGTAGCTTGCAAAAAAACCTCCGCGATACGCATCTCCAGCACCAGTTGGGTCTTCTACTGATGTGGCAGGACATGGTTTTATTTCAATTGACTCTTCCTTTGTTACTATTACTGATCCCTTGTCTCCGAGTGTGATAATAACAATCTCAGTATGTTCGAGGAGTTTGTGTGTGTCCCAACCCGTCTTTTCTTCTGTCAATTTTAGTTCATAGTCATTACCAATATAGAATTTTGCCTGACCAATAGTCGCGGCAAGTTCTTGGTCACTAAATGCAGTGAGTTGGTGGCTCGGATCAAAACAAAATGGAATTTTTTTATCATAACATTCCATAGCGTGTTTGATCATTGCCTCTTTTTTTGTCGGTGTTATGAGTGCAAGCTTTAATTCTTCTGTGACAGTACTCACATTCATGTCTGTTGCGTTATTTCCTGCTCCATTGTGATAGGCAATAATTTGATTATCATCTTTGTCAGTTGTAATATGTGCAGAAGATGTGAGTTCATCTTTTAATGTGTCTATATATTTTGTCTCAATCTTTTTCTCTTTGAAAAAATGTAAGAGATCTGCACCATCACTTCCCACAGGTCCGAGAATAAGAGGATTTTCTTCGAGTAGTTTCATGGTGTATGCAATATTTGTTGCACAGCCGCCAAGATTTTTTTTGAGTTTTTCTACAACGAAACAAACATTCAAAATATGCAGTTGATCGGGGAGGAGGTGATTTTTGAAACTATCAGGAAAGTCCATGATATAGTCATACGCAAGTGAACCAGAGATGAGTGTCGACATATTTTTTATATTTATTATGTAAGAATGTATATATGATACGTGATAGACAGAGTGTTGGCAATGGGTGAACGAGATCCTTCTACTCGCTTCACTCGCTCAGGATTGTTAACTCTGGCTAAATTTTTTCATTCTCACTTGCGTTCGAATTTAAAATTTAGATAGTTAACAAAAAAACCACCTGGCGTTTCTATAGCAAGTCCCCATACCAAGCCTCCCTGGGACAAATGGGTGCTATTATGAGCGTCAGGTGGTCTCCGGCATTCGCCCTATCATAGCTACTAGCCTTAGATCCATCCTATTTTTTACACGCGGACGGTTTATTACGTGTCGACCGTTGAAGTGCTTTTGCACCTACCGGACTATCTTTACTATAAGATGGGTGAGATGATGCGTCAAATGTGGATATGTGAGGAAAAAGTGGATAACTTTAGTATAGTTTTTCTTCCCTAAGCTTAGCGACAATAGGGCACTTTTCGTGTCGACATCGTGCATTACAATACACACGTCCGTACCATACCATGCGGTGATTTACATCAGACCATTCTTTTTGAGGGATTATTTTTACCAGGTCTTGCTCGATCTTTTTTGGATCAGTGTGTTTTGTAAGTCCAAAAAGTTTCGAAAGTCTGGCAACATGTGTATCAACAGCAATTCCTTCATGAATACCATACAAATGTCCAAGCACTACGTTTGCCGTCTTTCTTCCTACGCCAGGAAGTTCAGTTAATTCCTTTAATGTTTTGGGAATGTGTCCATTATATTTTGATTTGAGTAATTGTGCGGCAGCTAAAATATTTTTTGCTTTGCCTCGATATAGACCAATTGATTTTATGTCTTGTTCAAATAGTTTTATATCAGCGTCTACGTAATGTTTAAATGTTTTATATTTTTTGAATAGATTTTTTGTCACTTTATTTACTTGTAAGTCAGTTGTTTGTGCAGATAGTACTACTGCAACCAAAAATTGCCAATGCGTGTTGTAGTTGAGTTCAGTATCTGGGTCAGGGAACAATTTTTTGAGTTCAGTGAGAACTATTTTTACTCGTTTTTTACTGTTCATTTTAAAAAGTGACAATGTTGTGTTTTTATTCTATAATGTAAATACTTTTAATTAAAGTGTGGGCAATCGTAGGAGAGATCCTTCGGCTCCCTTCGGTCGCTCAGGATGACAAATACTATGACTATACGTCACCATTACAACCCAAACTTTATACATCACCAGAAGTCAAAAATTTTGCCATTTATACGCGAGGTAGTTTTTGGGGTTGAGGATGGTATGGTATCGACGCTTGGAGCGCTTACGGGTATTGCGACCGCCACAGGAGATTATTTTATTATTGTGCTATCAGGTGTGGTGGTGATCGCAGTAGAGTCTATTTCTATGGGAGTTGGATCGTATCTTTCCAACAAATCAGAACGAGATGTTGATTTGAGAAAAATACACGAGGAAAAGCAGGAATTGAAAAAGTTTCCAAAAGAAGAAAAAGAAGAATTGCGAGCTATCTATATTGAAGATGGATGGCCTGCAGATTTGGCACACACCATGGCAGAAACTGCCTCACAGAACAAAGATTTATTTTTGAAAGAAATGACTGTTCATGAGCTTGCTGTTATGCCAGTCGAGGATCATCATCCTGTGAGAAATGGTATTGTAATGTTTTTTTCTTATGTGATTGGTGGTATGACACCGTTGGTTCCGTATTTATTATTTCCTATCACATACGCACTACCGTTGTCTATTATTATTACGCTTGTAGGACTTTTCTTTGTGGGTGTTGGCACAACCAAATTTACCAAGAGAAAGTGGTGGAAGGCTGGATTGGAGATGTTTGGTCTTGCCAGCATTGCTGCCTTAATAGGTTATGTGGTGGGACAGGGTGCAGAATATCTTATGAGATAGTATAGCGGTTTTTATTTTTCTTAATCAAGTCTTCTTTTTCAAGTTGACTTAATATTGTTCCCACGCGTTCTGGATTTTCATCCAGTTTTTTTATTATGTAGTTTTGTGTTAGGTTGTTTTGCTGTGTAAGTGATTTTAGTATTTTTCCGCGTATTTCACGATCCGATCCTTTAAAGGTCGATTGTTTTGTGTGATGTTTACTTTTTCTATTTGGATTTGTTGTTTGCTGTTTGATCCATGTGCCGTAGTCCATAAGTGCACTATACCATTCACGTGGATTTTTTGTATCGAGTGTCTGCTCTATGAGAGGTAGTAATTGTGCATCGTCAATATTGTTTTTATTTTTGAAAAATTCGTGTATAAATACACTGCGAATATTTGTTTCAATAAAAACGACAGGTTTGTTGAATGCAAATGCACAGATAGATCCAGCAGTGTTTGGTACAATACCAGGCAGTGTTTTCAAAATTTCAGGATCACGTGGAAGACGCTTGTTATATTTTTGAACAACAATTTCAGCACTAGATTTTAAATATTTTGCACGTCGATTGTATCCCATGCCTTGCCACACACGCAACACATCTCTGAAAGGTGCGTTTGCAAGAGACGTGAAATTCGGGAAAGTTTTTAGAAATTCTTTAAACTTTATTTCTACACGTGAGACCTGTGTTTGTTGAAGCATTAATTCGGACAGGACTATTCTGTATGTACTAAGAGACTTCCGCCAAGGGAAGTCTCGTTTATTTTCTTTATAGAATTTCCAAACTTTATTTTGAAACTGTTTGCGTTGTATTGGTGTCAGTTTTCGCATATTTTTCGAGCCATGATGTATGAGATTTTGTGTGTAGATTCCAGTCTACGCCAATTTTTATGAGAATAAGGATGATGAGCGACCAGATTGGAGCTCCGATTCCGAGTAAGACAAATCCATACAATAGAATGGTGAAATGCATTATCATGATACGTTTGTATGGTCGAAACATTTGGATTGTCGGGTTTGTTTTCAGATACTCTTGATTTTCTATGTAATTTCTTGTGTATGATATACCATGGCTTACACATAGAGACCCTATTGCAGCAAGGAGGCTAATGGCGGTTATGTTTGGTACACCAAACATAGCGAATACAAACACGCCGTGTACTAGTGAAAAAATGCCAAAGTGAACAATAAAAAATGGAATGAGAAATGTGTATGTGACTGCTTTTATTTTATCTCTTTCTTTTTGTGTTTTGACCACGATATGTTCTTTGTTGATTTCCATTTCTGTGGCATGTTGTGCTGCTTTTTTCATGCGAAAGATATTGTAAAATCCAATGACAATATTTTCAAACCAGTACAAAAAGATAATGGTTGCAATATCCCATCCCCAAAAGATCACCCCAAAGAGTGGTACTAGATTTGCTACGATGAGAGATATTTGTGATGTGTTATGCGTTGTGTGAGATGTGTTTGTCATACAGTTTTCTCAAAGTTTGTAAATTATCAGGAATAGTATCGAATGATTTTTCATCGATTGTTTTTATAGGAACTATTTTTCCAGATGTGTTGGTGAGGAAGGCGCCATCGTAGTCAAAAATATTTTTTAATGGGATCTGTTCTTCTTTTATTTTATATTCATTTTGTTTTGCACATTCTATTACTGTGCGTCTCGTCACGCCGTCCAAGACTTCAGACAATGGGGGAGTTGTTAATGTCTTTTCTTTGATGACAAAGAAGTTTGATCGAGTTCCTTCTGTAACGTGTCTAGTGTTATCAATGAGGAGTGCATCGTATGCATTTTCTTTTTGTGCTTGCTTGAATATGACATAGCTTGGTAACATATTGAGTATTTTTGCCTGTGGCATGAAACGTTCGTAATCATATGTAACAACCTTTACGCCTTGTCTATACTCTTTTTTCTCAACATACTTTGGTGGCAACATGAAAATATAACAAATTGGTTTTTTTCCACCAATGAGAATCATTTTTATATTACCATTTTCTATCTTGTTTTTTTCTATCAATTTTCCGACAGACTTTTTTATATCCGTGGTATCGAGATTGTGTTTTAGATCTATCATTTTTGCTGAATCAAACAGTCTGTCAATGTGTTCGTCTAGATGGTATACAACATGTTTGCGCATGCGTAGATTTTCATAACACCCAAATCCATACGCAAATTCAATATGGTCAATAGGGAGTACTGCTTTTTTCGTCTTGATTAATTTTCCATTGAAAATACAATATTTTCCTATCATATCGTTATTGGTTTAGGTGGTTCTTCATCATATTCGTCTCTGTCTATCATGTTTAAGTCTTTTGGCATGGTTAATTTATATTTTTTCATGATAGCCTTTCGTATTGGGGATGGGAGTCCTATGAGGTCATCTGTTTTGTAGACAAGACCACTCCTTTTTATATTAGTGGGTGTCTGTAGATCTTCTTTTCTTGCAGTACTATATTTATATGTACCTTCGTCACAATTCATAAATTCGTAATATTTTCCTTGCCCATGTATATCTCTGTAAGCAATGTGAGAGCTCAGGGGTCCATAATCTTCATATGCATAGAGTAGTGATTCTTTTGGTAGAATAGTAATTCTCTCTCCTGCGCGTTCTAATACATATTCAGGGTGAAGATATAGGTAGGTTTTGTTGTAATTTTTTCTTGAGTTAATTTCTCGGTCAATTCTTACATATGCCCATATATCGATTGGGACAATGAAAACAAGGAGGAGTGGGTATATAAACCATACGTCTTTGGCATTTTCAAAGCTTCCTGTAATAAAGGGCTGGAGGATCATTACGAGGTACGCTGCACTGATGCCTGTCGCATACAGCACTATTATTGCTGTCCACCATGACCATGGTCTGGCAGTCATAAATTTATCTTTTTGTGCACTATCGGCTTGTGCAACAAGCGCTTGGATTTCTCGATCAAGTGTCTGAAGAGGTTTGTCTATGATGGGGTTTTTTATAGTCATATGTATTTGTTTATAAATCAATTTCAATACCGATAGGACAATGATCTGACCCTTGAACTTGGTCCCAGATAAAAGCCTTTTTAACCTTTTTTAAAATCCGATTACTTACAAGCACATAATCAATTCGCCATCCTACATTTCTAGATCTCGCACCAAAGCGGTATGTCCACCAACTATACTGGATCTTTTTTGGATTGAGAGTTCGAAATGTGTCAGTAAATCCGTTTTTGAGAAATGTACTCATATCAGATCGTTCTTCATCTGTATAGCCAGCATTTCCTTCGTTTGGTTTTGGTCGAGCGAGATCTATTTCAGTATGAGCAACATTGAGGTCTCCCATTACAATCACTGGTTTTTTCTTATCAAGTTTTTTTATATATTTTAAAAATGTTTTATTGAAGTCTTGTTTGAAATCTAATCGTGAAAGATCCTCTCGAGTGTTGGGGAAGTACGCATTTACAATATAAAATGTATCAAACTCAAGTGTTTGTACGCGACCTTCGGTATCAAATTCTTTTTTACCAATACCAGTTGTGTGTCCTACAAATCTTTTTTCTAATTGCGATCTTTCTTTTAGTAGTGTCATGGTACCGGCATAGCCTGGGCGATCAGCTGAATTCCAGTTCTCGGCGTATTTTGCAAAATCAAACGTTTCTTTTTTGCGTGCACTACTTCCTATTTTTACTTCCTGTAAGCCGATGAGGTGTGGTTTTTTGTTTACCAAAAAATCAGTAAATCCTTTTCGGACTGCAGCGCGTATACCATTTATGTTCCAGGACACTATCGTGAATTTCATATTTTTCCTTTTAAATATGCCTGGCGTTTTTTTTCATCAAATTTTTCAATGGCGTATCGCAACATGGTGCGCGGCATGGTTTTGTAATGTCTTTTTAGAAATTGTTCTTCCTTCTCTTGGCTTACTCGTTTTCCAAGTTCACGGAGCATCCAGCCGACAGCTTTGTGAATCAGGTCGTGGTCATCGTGTAGTAATATTTTGGAAATAGCGAGAACATCCTTGCTTTCTCCGTTACGTATAAAGGTAAAAGTGGCAAGAATGGCTATGCGTTTTTTCCATAGATCTTTTGACTTGGCAAATGTGTAGAGCTTTTTTCTTTGTTCTGGTCTGTCGAGTAGGTACATACCAACGATATTTGGTGCAGTAAGATCTACGAGGTCCCAGTTGTTTATATACTTTGTATTTTTGAGATAGAAGTTGTAGATTTCTTTTTGCTGAGATGCGATAGATGGAGACGCGATAAATCGCGTCTTTACATTACGTGTAGCTTCGAATTTTTTTACGAGTATGAGGAGCGCTGCCAGACGATATTAGTGTATTCCAGATTCGAGGAGTTTTTGTATGCTTGTTAAGCTCGTATTTTTATAATGTGTATTTACCACTTTTCGGATATTGGGCACGGTCACTCCTATGAAGGTGTCTCCTTCACCATACTGACCTTTTCCAGTTTTAAAAAACCCCATCAAAATTTTTGCCTTTTGTTTGTTTGCAGTTTTTTTTAATTCTTGTGTGATTTTTGTGTAAGACATAGTTACTCATTGTGTAGAAAGAGCGGA
>PKTJ01000041.1 GCA_002869205.1 Candidatus Parcubacteria bacterium
GAAACTGCTCTTTCAAAGCATTTGCGACATTGACGAGGGTGAAACCCCAGAAAGTCTGGCTGAGAAAATTCACCACCTTGAACACAAACACTACCCCGAAGTAATCAATAATTATGTGCTCTCCTTCGATTAATAAAATTCAATTGAAATCAGCTTAAATTTTTATCTTTGAAGTCTTATGTTCGGTAATAAAACCTTTATTGTCATCTTGCTCATTTGCATTTTTCAAAGTGCAATGGGTCAGCAATACGAAATTTCTGGACAAATCACAGACAGAAGTACTAAAGAAGTCCTTCCTTTCGTCAATATCGTAATTAATAATAGCGATCATGGTGGTATAAGCGATATCAATGGTCGCTTTTCGCTAAAATCCAACGAAAAAATTCAATTTCTGCGCATCAGCTATGTAGGATATTATGGCGATACTGTTTTTCTGAACAGCGACCAAACCTATGTTAGTATTGAAATGGAAAGAAAAGCAGTTCAGTTGGGAGAAGTCGTTATTCTTCCCGGAATAAACCCGGCCCATCGTATTATTGATAGCGCAATTGTACATAGAAAAGCCAATGACCCCTTCGCGCTGAATTCATTTACGTATAACAGCTACGGGAAGTTTTATATCACAATTGGAATTGATAGTTTAATCAGCACTCCAGATCATATGCTCGACAGCGATGCAGTTTCAATGAAGCATTTCTTTGAAGAACATTATTTATTTTTCATGGAAAACCTGTCTCATCGCAAGTATAAAAAACCTTCCCTGGACAATGAAACCGTTATTGCATCGAAAGTTTCAGTATTTTCCGACCCGCTTTTTACTCTCTTACTGAGTCAGATTCAAAGTTTTGCCTTTTATGAAGATCTCATCACCATCTCTGATAAAAATTATGTAAATCCGATTAGCAAAGGAAGTACTTCCAAATATTTTTTCATGCTGGAAGACACCATTTATGATGGAGCAGATTCAGTTTTTGTAATCTCTTATCGCCCAAAAAAGAATAAGAATTTCGATGCTCTGCAGGGGGTGCTCTATATTCATACAGACCAGTGGGCTTTGCAAAGCGTTATTGCCGAACCCATGTCGATGGAAGAGGGAATGTCTATCAAAATCAAACAAAATTATACTCGCCCGGATGGCAAAAGGTGGTTTCCATCACAGTTGCACACGGAAATTTATTTTGCCAATATCGACGTGGGCGAATATCCGGTTTTCGGGCGTGGTATTACTCAGATTACAGACGTGGAAATCAATCCTGAACTACGACGGCGGGATTTCCCCGATGCCACGGTAAGTATAGAACCAGATGCAAATGAGAAAAACGAAAACTTCTGGGAAGAAAACCGCCCGGATACTTTGTCTCAAAAAGAAGAAAATACTTATCATTTTATTGACAGCCTTGGAGAAAAAGAGCATTTCGATCGATTACTCGATCTCACCATGGTTCTGCTGGAAGGCAATATTCCAATCGGCCCGCTAAGCCTTGACCTCAACAGCATTTACAATTATAATGAAGTAGAAGGATCTCGACTTGGACTGGGCTTATCTACAAA
Organism: Candidatus Parcubacteria bacterium; assembly: GCA_002869205.1. Lineage (GTDB taxonomy): Bacteria > Patescibacteriota > Patescibacteriia > Magasanikbacterales > UBA922 > BM521. Next base: position 1,552 of record PKTJ01000041.1, read on the forward strand.
TTACAAAATCTCCAAAAAGTGGAAACTCGGAGGGTATTATGCCTATGGTTTCAAGGATGAGAAAAACAAGTTTGGTGGCAGCCTCAAAATCCACATAAACAAAGCCAGAAGCCTATACGTCCTTGGTACTGCAAAACAAGATGCCCGTGAATCCGGTTCCATTACCTGGGGTTATGATAATCTCAGCATTTTTGATTCCGAAAGTTTTCGCTCCTTTTTGCTTACCAGAGCCGAGTATTATCAGGAATACAGACTGGCAGTACATTTTAAGATGGGAAAAAACTTAAGTCTTATGCCTTCCATTGGAAACACCTATAGTCAAAACCCTTATGATATTTTGTACGGAGAAACGAATAATGGAAATTTCATTGGGAGTCCATCATATAGATTTTCAGATATTAGCCTGTATGCCCGTATCGCTTTTGGTGAAAAGAGAGTTTCATCCGAAAATTACGATTTAATGCTTGGAAACCCCAAAATTCATCCCACTATTCAAGTTCAGATTCAAAAAGGGATTCCTGATTTATGGCAAGGCACAATTAATCACTGGTCGGGTAGAGTGAAATTATCGCAATCGGTAAACACAAAATATCTGGGCACTTTTAGCTATAAAGTTGTAGGCGGATTATGCAGCGATAATGTGCCATTGTCACTTTCTTTTAATGCACCTGCATCGTATCGCAAATTCACAGTAGCCTCGCCCAATTCCTTTGAAACC
>PKTJ01000045.1 GCA_002869205.1 Candidatus Parcubacteria bacterium
CTCATAACTTAACACGTTAAGATTTTATCACTTGACTCACCTTTCTTTTTTAACTCTGCATATTTTTCCATGGTATCTCGCATAGCATCGTGCACTTCACGCATCTCAATACCAACTTTACTCAAATTTTCTGATGCAAGGAAATTATTCGACCTACCTTTTGTTGCAAGACCTTGTTTTACCAGATCATCATTAGTAATCCACTCGTTAGTATGGCCTGGATCAACAAGCTCTTCATATAATGCAACTATTTCTCTATGTTTCAATGTACCAGGATTAGTAATGTGAAAAATCCCCGGAGCTTTCTTTTCCATAAGTTGCCTAAACACGTTCACCATATCGTCCACAATAGTGACACTGTTTTCTACATCAATTACTTTTGGAAATGTTGCAAGCTTATCAATCATGTTATTTAAAGAAGGAATATAATCAATCGGCATTCTAATTCTTCCAATACCCACGTTTGGTAATGTTGACAAGACAAGATCAGCTGCCCACTTGGTACGTGAATAGGTCACGTCTACAGGATTTCCCATATCTCCCTCACGCCACTTTTTGTCTTCGTGCGAAGAATCTCCATAAAAAATACAACCAGAACCAATGTGAAGCAAGTACACCTCACGTTCCTGACATGCTTCTGCAATAGTGATAGGAAGTTTGGTATTGCCCAAAATAGTTTCGAGCTGATGATCTTCACACCAATCTACATTTGGTTTACCACGAACCCCGGCGGCATTGAGTATCGCATCTGGTTTATGCTCGTCAATAAATTTGAGCACGTCCTCTTTTGTAGTAATTCTTCCTGTTTCCAAAACAGAATCTTCCCAAGCTTCGTGACATCTATTTCCTACATAGCCACCACCTATGATCAAAATTTTCATATATTTAATTTTAATTCTTAAATTTCTATAGACTAAGAATGGTATTGTTTATTATAATATTCTTGATATTCCCCACTTCGACACCGATCCGCCCACTCTTTATGGCTTTCAAACCAATCAATGGTGTTTTGGATTCCCTCTTCGAGTCCAACAAGTGGCTCCCAACCAAGTTCTTTTTGTGCTTTTGCATAGTTAATTGCGTAGCGTCTATCATGTCCTGGTCGGTCTTTGACAAACTCGATAAGATCCTCACTCTTGCCAAGAAGTTTAATCATGGTTTTGGTAAGTTCGAGATTGGTAACCTCTGCATCCTTTCCACCAAGACAATATGTTTCACCAATCTTTCCTTTTTCAATTACCGCTTCAATACCACGAACATGGTCAGTAACATAAATCCAATCACGAATCTGGTCGCCGTCACCATATACCGGAACAGTTTTGTCTTCCATTAAGTTTGAAATAAATAATGGAATCATCTTTTCTGGAAAATGATATGGACCATAATTATTTGAGCAATTAGAAATGGTCATCTTGATACCATGTGTAATATGATACGATCGCACCAGATGATCAGACGCTGCCTTACTTGCTGAGTATGGATTACGTGGAGCATACGGCGTACTTTCATCAAACGCCGGATCATCAAGCTGTAGACTTCCAAATACTTCGTCAGTTGATACATGATGAAAACGTTTGCCATACTCTTTTACGGCATCGAGCAATGTCTGTGTACCCAAGATATTAGTACGCAAAAATGCACTTGAATCCAAAACCGATCGATCTACATGAGATTCAGCCGCAAAATGCACCACCAAGTCAACATCTTTTACCAAATCAAATACTAAGTCTCGATCGCAAATATCCCCTTTTACAAAATTATAATTAGGATTTTCTTCAACTTCTTTGAGATTTTCCAAATTCCCTGCATAAGTCAAAAGATCAAGATTGGTAATCTTGTCCTCATGATGATGTTGCATCCAATATCGTATAAATTCTGAACCAATAAACCCAGCACCTCCCGTAACGAGTAATTTCATAATTATTTTTTATGGATTATTTGACCTTCGGGATATTTGAAAAATTCATCCAAAATATCTTTGTGATGAAAACCTATGTCATTAGGCAATTCATCTTTTGCAAAATATAATGTATCCAAAACCTCAAGCGTCTTTTGAGGTGTACCTTTTACAATATGACCAACAAACGCTATCGTAATACGTCCACCACGAGGATCTTTACCCTCACTTGTATAGACACCATACAATCGATCAATCTCAACTGTAACACCAATCTCCTCATACACTTCTCGCACAGCTGCATCCACAGGGGATTCCTGCTTTATCCGACCACCTGGTAAAATCCAAGAATTTTTAAATGGCTCTACACCACGTCTGGTAAGTAACACCTCGTTCTTCTCATTTAAGATGATGACATCAGATGAGCAGCAAGGATATTTTTTTTCTGATCCAAAAGGTATTTCCATATTATTTTTGTTCTATATATTTTTTTATATCATGTAAAGATCCCTCTGTATGATACGCTAAATTTTCTGGCAATTGATCTAGAGGAAAATATTTAAAATCATCCATTTCTATATTTTTTACAAATTTTTCACTTTTTAGTGTTATGAAATACAAAATCATAGCACGAGCAAATCTTGGACTCATGCCTTTGTCAGAATACACTTGAAACAATTTACCAATTTCACACTCCACCCCAAGCTCCTCCATAACCTCACGCTTGAGACATTCTTCGATAGACTCATGTACATACATATGTCCACCAGGAAAATCCCAATGTCCTTTGAATGGATCTTGCGCACGATGTGCAAGAAGCACTTCATTATTCTCATTCAAAACAATTCCCATAACAATCGTGTGCATATAGTCATTCTTTTCATACAAGTATTCTTTTCCAAAATGATCAGAGAAAAATGATCTTTTTGCAGGCATGAGTTCCCCTCGTCGCTTTTTTTCCAAATATCTTTTGACTAATTTTTTATGATTGAATCCCATTCTGGTCCAAAGAATATTACCTGGTTTCACCCATTTGTATTCTTTGATTGTTGCTGTTGGTACCTGACAAATAGAACCTGCTTTTGGACGAGCAACATAGAGTACCTGGACTGCATAAAAGCGTGTATCGGCCGCAGGTTTGGACTCTGGGTCACCAAACACGTCTACCAAATGAGTCAATTCCACATCAAGCCCAACCTCTTCTCTTACACTACGCAATGCAGCAGACTGAATATTGTCATCATCCACATGGACATATCCTCCAGACAAAATCCATTTGTCTGTCATAGGGCCTACCCCTGTTTTTTCAATCAAAATTTCACCTTTATCATTTTCAATAATAATATCAGCACACAATACTGAGTACTTTTGCTCTCCTATAACAGGAATCGTAAATGGGTTACTCATATGAGTTACTAGTGAATAAAATAATGATGTACAAGTGCCCAGGTGGCCATACTCTCTCCATCCCAAATCTCATTCTTACGAATCATATCGTCTATTTCTTCGGGACGACGATACATAACCTCTATCTCTTCTGAATCATCAAGTTGCTGTTCTCCTTGTGACTCAATGTGAGCGAGGTACACATGACAGGTATCTTTTACAAATCCATTTGCTGGCTCAAACGTACCCATCTTGATCATTTCTCGAGGAACACATCCCGTTTCTTCCAAAAGTTCTAATTTTGCAGCTTCTGCCGGTGTCATACCGTCTTTGATGCCGCCTGCTGGAAATTCAATACTTTGTTTGTCCACCAAATATCTATGTTGCAGTGTAAGAACAAGTCTCCCATCCCCAAGCACTGGCACGATCATAACAACACCATTTGTATCTCCATAAAAATAATCACCTTCTTCGCCATTAGGTTTTTCATACGTGTCATGCTTATACTTCCACCATGGGTTTTCATGAAGGATTTCCTCTGATAATTTTTTCAAATGTTTTGGCATACTTTTTGATCACGACCCACAAACCATGGATCACGAAACACCTTTTAAAATTGGATGTGCTTCGTATATTGCGATTGTATTACATAAATAATTTTGCAACCTCTTCAGGTTTCTCATCTCCTGGATTCTTTATAATAGAATGCATACTACCGCCGCCATCACCTTTCCAACGTGGCATAATATGAACATGGAGATGAGGTACCACCTGCCCTGCATCTTTTCCATGATTCCAACCTACATTATATCCATCTGGATGCAACACACTGTCAATTCGCTCCATTGTCTTTTGTACACCACTCATCAACACTTCACGCATGTGAGGATCTAGATCAAACACTGTCTCACCGTGTTTCTTGGGCACGACAAGTGTATGTCCTTTTGTATGAGGAAATATATCCAAAAAAGCCAAAATATGTTCGTCCTCGTAAACAGCATGGCTAGGCATTTCACCTTTTAAAATTTTACAAAAAATACAATCTTCCATAGTTTATTCTTTTTGTATAAAAATAGTATAAAGTTGGTGTGTGTCAAAATATTCTACTTTTTCAACAGCTAAGCCAAAGCGTTCAAGATACACATCAACCCTCTCTCTTTGAACATCATCAAAATGAGGGCTGAAGTAATACACAAGCTCTTCATTCTCAACCAATGTTTGGATAGCTTGTCCGACGCGAAAATCAAAAAAACGGACAATCACCTGTCTTTCTGGCCAGAAGAATTTATCCTCATGGTCAGTTACGATTATAGCACCCTCATCTGTGTTAGCCAAGACCCAATTTTGCACATTTTGTGCGTATATTAGGTTATTTTTGGTACTTTTGAGCCCGTCCACTCCGCTGTATACGATATTTGCGCTCAACACAAAGAAAATTCCCATAAAAATTATCCCCAAAATACCCACTGTTTTCTTGTGTGAGACCTTTTCTTTGACCCAAAAAAGGCCAAAAACAATAAATATTATATCTACGATAAATAACGGAAGCCAATATCTGGTATATGCCACACCAATATTCCCCAGACTAAACAACGTATCATGATGGCTACCATAATACACAAACAAAAACACACTCATCAATACAGACACAATTCCAAATGTAGTCTGAGCAGAAGTAAGACGCTTTTTGCACCAATCATAGACAAAAACACCAAACCCAAACAATGCGGGAATACTAAACCACCAAAACATTTTTATAAAATAAAACCACCCGCTTTTCAAAATCATTTTCACATCAATACCAAATGGAAATATGAAAGAATACCAGTACTCAATTTCAAGAGAACGAGAACTGATGTAGCTTCCTGCAGAACTACCGTACAACACAGCATTGAGCCAACCATACAATCCCACGAACAAAAGACCGATGCAGGTCCACATGAGTAGTCGTGAAAACAAAATGTCTTTTCTATGTAGGAGAAGCACCACAAACGCACATAGTGCAATCCACAAAATTTCATTTGGTCGCATGAGAACACCTGTCATAAATATACTCATACCCAAAACATCGTTTGACCATGTATATTTTTTTATTGGCTTGGCAATAAGTAACCAAAGCCCAATCAAACACAAACTTACAAACGGTACATTATGAAACATACTACGCGCAGTGTAATACCACAGCACTGGATGAAAAAACATTAATAAGCTCGCCCAAAATGCGATTTTTTCACTGAAAATCTTCTTTGTTATTCTATAAAAGGCCCAAACACCACAGATAGCCAGAAGTGATGTAATAAATATCATCAAATTCACACCAACCAACTTCCCTATCACACCATAAAACACAGGCATTCCCCAAAAACCAACAGGTAAAATACTATCTCCGTTCTGTTCCTGCACAAAGGTACTCCGCGGATGAATAAACTCATTTAAGTTTTCATAATCTTTTTTCAGTCCTATCGTCAAACTAGTTTCGTGCGCAACCGAAGTGCTAAAAACTGAATTTGCTGTCTCATCTGGAGAATTAAATATTCCTGGAACTGAAAAATTGAGACAATTATACAAAAAGAAAAAAACTACTGAAAAAATCAGCAGGATACGCATATGATTGTTACGTAACATTCCCATAACAATATCTATTATTTCTTTTCTAGATACCGTGCCTAAATAAACTCACCAAGGCAAAGCCGATTGATAAACCAAGGATTCCACTCGCAATATTCAAAAACACTGGCATCTCAAACACAAGAGCGATCAAAATAGCCCCCACTGCGAAGACTTGACATATCATCTTTATTTTCCCCCACAAGTTTGCCATACGCACGTTCTTGAATTTCGCAGCTGAAACATAAGCACTTACAATAAACGTAATCTCAAGACCAAGAACAGCAATGCCTAACCATGGATTCAAATATTGAAATACCAGCAAAAGGACCATGGAGCCTATAAGAAGCTTATCAGCTAAAGGGTCTAGCATCATACCAAACTTAGTTATCTTGTCTTGCGTGCGAGCAAGTGAACCATCGAGCGCATCGGTAAATGCATTGAACAAAAACAAAACAACACCTGTCTTGTAGCATCCAAATAAAATAAGGAGGAATACAACAGGTGTAAAGACAATGCGAAAAATACTCAGTTTGTTTGGTGTTATTGATTTTGGTAACCATCTCAAACACGTCCTCTCTAGAAAATGATCATGGGCGTGCACTTCTTCGGCAGGTAGATATACAAAAAGATCTCCGTGCTTCTTCTTAAATGTATTGATAATTCCCATATGTTAGATTAAAATAACATTATCTAGTATACTAGTATAAGTAATAAAAATCAATATGTATTTCAATAGGAAAAAACTCTTAACCTGGGCAATTATTAGCAATTTTTTTGGAATACTCAGCATATCTATTTGGGATAACCCATATATAGGTGTTATCTCTTTTTTAGTATATCTATTCACGGTCGGAGCATGGGTCAGCTCACTCCTCCCAAAATACATGGGAGAGCAAGGGAGACGCTTTTGGGGCATGACACTTCTCTTGTGTTTCATTACACTTCTCAATGTACTTGTGTACTATCCCTACAAAATTACAGAAATTACCACAGCAATCATATTGATAATCCCCCTTTTCTTATTCTTCTTCAAACAAAACAGTGAGATTCCGACTGACAAAATAGAAGATTATTTTGAACGTTCATATTTTTTCCCGACAACACTATTTCTCATACTTGAAGGAATTCTTCTCTATACACTTTTTCAAAACCAGACAGTGGAAATACTTCCCTCACCTTGGATGACTCTGGGTAAATCATTTTTCTTCGTTTACGCCGCGGCCACTGCATTGTTGATATGGATTATTACAAAGACCAAGAGAACGACAAGTGATATTATCCTCACGTCAGCCCATCTGTTTGTAACGTACTCTGTTGCTCCAATCATTTACAAACTTGGTTTTGGATTTGATGGATTTATTCACAGAGCGACAGAAGTCTGGATCCAACAAAACGGCATGATAGAACCAAAAACACTGTTCTACATTGGTCAATATGGATTTGTTACCTGGCTTTCAAATATCACACACATATCTGTCCATACAATCGACGTATGGCTTGTCCCAGTGCTCGCGTCACTGAGTTTACCATTTGTTATTTACTACACATTGAAAAAATCATGGAAGCTTCACGGAGACAGCGCTCTTTCTCTAGTACTCCTACTTCCTTTTACCTTTGTCACCTCACTTCATCTCACCACACCGTACAATGCAACACTCCTTCTTACTATTCTCACCATTTTTACGACAATTGGATATATCAGAAAAAATATTCCCTGCATCATTCCACTGACACTCAGTATTGTAGCAGCAGTAACACATTTACTCATTGGTATTCCCCTTTTTGCTTTTGTACTCGCGGTAGTGCTGATAAAAATCTCAAAAATAAAAAAAATACAAATCCCTCTCTTACTTCTCTACACCTTAGGCATAGCACTACTCCCTGCAACCATGTTTGCGGTATATTTAAAATTAGGTGGACATAATTTTCCGGTATTTTTAAACCCACTAGATCATATTGGCAAATTTCTAGAACTCTTTGAGAGACCGTTTTGGTACAGACAAAATTCACCAGTATTATTTGAATTACTCTATCTCTGGCAAAGACTTATTATTCCCATCGTAATTGGTTTTAGTATTATTGGTTTCCTAGTTAAAAAACAAAAAAAAGTTGTCGAGTATATTTTCCCTCTCACTACTCTGGGATTCTGGATTGCGGCATGGTTATTGAGAACCTGGATTATATTTCCAAATGTAATCGTCCAAGAACAAGGAGGTTATCCAATACGACTACTGGTGATAGGCCTCCTCTTCCTCATACCATGGAGTATGTATGGATTCTATTACATAGGAAGAAGCCTTATAGAAGAAATAACATCTATTTCAAAGACGGGATGGATGACCATTTTCGTAATTAGCGGCTCTCTCCTCCTCATGGTTTCGCTATATTTCAGTTACCCACAACGAAATCCAAAAGTATATTTTACAGGATTCAATGTCACACAACATGATGTGCAAGCAGTCGAATGGATTGATAATGATAATGAAGATTACAATTATACGGTACTTGCAAACTCTGTTACATCAGTTGCGGCCATGACAAAATATAGTTTTATAAAACATTTCCAAACTGACGTGGGAGAATTATATTATTATTCTATTCCTACAGGCGGTCCTCTCTACAAGATATACCAGAAAATGCTGTATGAAGATCAAAAACATGAATACATGGACGAAGCAATGGAATTAACAGGCACAGACAAATCATATTTTGTCGTCAATTGGTATTGGGATAATTTTGATAAGATTGTAGAAGGTGCTAAACAATCTGCTGACAGTTGGGAAATTATCAATGATAAGATTTGGATTTTTACCTACACACGATAATATGCTCCGACTTGTAAAACCAACGTACAAATATAGAAAAAGTTTTCTCGCAGCATTGGAAGAATTCAAAGATGTGCCTGCAGGAATTTTTGATGGGGATCTTGCGCGTACAAATTTTAAGGCATATCTCACACGTGTAAAAAATTATGAAACAGGAACTAACCTATCAAAAGGATTGGTACCTGCCTCAACGTTTTGGCTCATAGATGGCAACGAATTTATCGGGGGCGTTTCTTTTAGACACAGATTAAACAAGAAATTAAAAGAATACGGCGGGCACATCGGATACAGCATTCGTCCAAGCAAACGCAAAAAAGGTTATGGCACAAAAATGCTTGCACTCACACTCAAACGAATAAAAAAAGACTTTGCATTAAACAAAGTCATGGTGTCGTGCGATAATGACAACGCTGGCTCACAAAAAATTATTCAAGCAAACGGCGGAGTACTACAAGACGTCATCAACACCAAGTACAATCCACACAACAAACCACTCATGCGATGGTGGATAAATTTATAACACTTACGAAGATCCGTAGAGATTCAACAGACGATGCACATATTCCCCTTCCGACTCACCTGTGGTCGGAATTTTTATACGCATATTTTCAATATCAATCTTATTTTTTACACACCATTCTAATTTTTCTTTTAACGATGTGGTATCTCCCGCTTCAAATGTAAAGCCATTCTCCCCTTCTTCAATAAGCTCCGCAATCCCTTCGATACGACTCGCAAGTACTGGGACTCCAAAATATAAACTTTCAAAAATTACTGTAGGTGAATTTTCATAACAAAGTGACGGTACCACAGTTACATCCATATTACTAAACAGTTCTGGAAGTTTATCTCGCTCCACACGCCCGTAATATGTAACGTTATCATTTCCTTTTGTAAGTTTTTTCAATTCTTCAAGCTTTGACCCGTCTCCAGCAATATGAAGTTTTGCATTTTGGATATCTCTAAAAGCTTCTGCAAACAAAAACACACCTTTGTGTTCTTCTACTTGTCCTAAATATAAAAAATTAAATTCTTTATCTTTTTTTTCTGATTTTGATCTTTCAAATGTAAGTGTAAGAGGATTGCGCAGAAGTGTTGTGTTTGATTTTTCAAAAAATCCACGGGTCTTGTAAAAATCAAGAAGAAATTGCGATGGAGAAATTACCACTTCTGGAGACCCCAAAAGTTTTTTCATAATCCAGGTATACACTTGCGTTGGAAAACCGGTATAACGCCATGAGTTTTCTCGAGTCTTCAAAATAATACCGCTTGGCTCCACGAGCTGAACATCATGAACAGTGTGCACATGACGAATACCAAGCGAACGAATAGTGCCGGGAATAAGAAAACTAAGTCCCATGAGATTATGTGTATGAACAATATCTGGTTTTTCCCATGTGAGAATACGTTTTACTTCTTTACTCACTGAGAAATTAAACATATCAATCACATGCCACAAAGATCGAGAAAATATATCGTGCTTATGAGCTTGGGTATAAAAAAATATATTACGCGGGCGCGTGCGATAAATCTTCAAATTCTTTTGTTCCTCCACACCTTCTTCATCTGGAGTACTTGTGATGAGCACGACCTCATTCCCCTTTTTCAAGAGTCCTTCAACCGTACGTTTCACCACCTGTTCTGCGCCACCACGAGCATAAGGAGGATATAAATTGTTGATAATACAGATTTTCATAGCGTCTTTTTGTCATCCCGAGCGAAGCCGAGGGATCTCTCGTAGAATAAAAACCTTTGAGGCACTACGTCTATTTTAGTAGTACGTACGTTGCCTTAAAAAGATCCTTTGTTGTCTTTTTAGACTCCTCAGGATGGCAGGGCAATTATAACACAAAACCCTGCTCGCACATAAACCCTGTGCCGTAATGGTACTGGGTAAACCTCCGCACTTCTACCAAAATTTAGTAAAAATGCGGACGGTGCGAACAGGGTTCGTACACGCCCTGGAAGCAGAGACCGGACTCGACGGAAGTTTGAGGGCAGGAACCCTACCCTACTTTCCCCGACTCGTCTTCTTCGGTCCGCCCTTCTTGGCCTTCTTGGCCTTCTTGGCCTTCTTGCCCGAATCGCGCAAGCCCTTGTGCTGCTTGTTCTTGCCCATCGACTCCTCCTCGCATAACTTGCAAGCAAAACCGCCCAGCCCCTCTAGGCGATCAATTTCTAACTATCATACAACCAAAAATAACCCATTTTGTCAACAACGCTTACACATGTTGCACACATATTAACCCAAAATATAGCCTTGCTCATTTGATAGTAGTAAGGTAAGATAATGGAACCAGCTTGCAGTTAGTAGTTACTATTGACTATGAGCTAATGGCTATGAACTAATATATGGCAGACATCACACAACTCGAAAAAATACCTCCACAAAATCTGGAAGCTGAGAAGTCCCTTCTTGGCTCTATTTTGCTTGACAAAGATGCAATGATAAAAATTGCCGATGGTGTTAGTATTGAAGATTTTTATAAAAAATCTCACCAAAACATCTTTGAAATAATGCACGAACTATATAACAAAAATGAGCCAATCGATGTGCTCACCATGTCAAACAGAATGGAAGAAAAAGGAATGCTCGAAAAAAGTGGTGGCAGAACCTATTTGGCAGAATTATCAACCTCAGTACCGACCTCATCACATATAAAAAAATATGCAAACATTGTTCGCCGCAAATCAACACTGCGACGACTCTTGCAATCTGCTCACGAAATATCACAACTCGGATACAAAGAAGATGTAGAAAATGTAGATGAAATTCTCGACGAAGCACAACAATCTATCTTTGGTGTGACAGAAACACACATGAAGCAGACATTTACTTCTATCAAAAGTGTTCTTAGTGGAACATTTGAACGTATTGATGAACTTCATAGAGAAAAAGGGAAATTACGTGGTATTCCTAGTGGATTCAAACAACTCGACAACCTTCTTGCTGGTTTTCAAAAATCAGATCTTGTCATTCTAGCGGCACGTCCGTCAGTTGGTAAAACATCTATTGCTCTAGATTTTGCACGACATGCAGCAGTACGCGGAAAGAAATCTATCGGTTTATTTTCACTGGAAATGAGTAAGGAACAGCTCGTAGACCGTCTTCTTTGTGCTGAGGCAGGAATTGATCTATGGAAAATGAGAACAGGAAATTTGTCAGACAACCCAAATAGTGATGATTTCCCTCGCATTGGACATGCTATGGGAGTATTATCAGAAGCAAAAATATTTATTGATGACAATGCAAATAGTAATGTAATGCAGATTCGTACAAAGGCACGCCGACTCCAGGCTGAACATGGACTCGACATGATCATTATTGACTATTTACAGCTCATGGATTCTCACAGCAAACGTGGTGGTGACAACCGTGTACAAGAAGTTGCAGAAATTAGTAGAAATCTAAAAGGTATTGCACGTGAATTAAACATTCCTGTACTTGCTCTATCACAGCTTTCTCGTGCGGTAGAACAAACAAAACCAGCTATTCCAAAATTGTCACATTTGCGAGAATCTGGTAGTATTGAGCAAGATGCTGACATCGTTATGTTTATCTATCGTAAGTCAGCGGATAGAAACTATCGACCAGAAGATATTCCACCATATGAACAACGTATCGGTGAAATTCATATTGCAAAACATAGAAACGGTCCAACAGGTATGGTGAGAGTATTCTTCGATGCAGAGCGCGCAAGTTTCCGCAGCCTAGATACAAATCTAGAAGCTCCCCCACCTGCACCAGCACCAAAGCCACAAGAACAAGCACAGCCACAAAACGTTCCAAAATTTTAATTACAAAAGCCTGTCACTAGACAAGCAATAAACTTTTATACTATGTTCAACAAGCTAAAACAGTTCAAAGACATGCGTGATCAAGCCAAGACCATGCAAGATGCACTTGCAGGAGAAAGTGTCACCGTAAAATCTAGTGGCGTAGAACTCACCATGAATGGTAATCTCGAAGTAACTGATGTTGTTGTCGAAGACGAACTTCTCAGTGTAGACAAAAAAGTAAAATTACAAAGTGCAATTATAGATGCACACAAGGATGCCCTCAAAAAAATGCAACGTATCATGGCAATGAAAATGAAAGAAATGGGTGGTATGCCTAACATCCCTGGAATGAACTAATCTATGTACGCAGAGCCGATCGAAAATCTAATAAAGGCTTTTTCAAAGCTCCCCACTGTGGGGCCACGAACCGCAGAACGGTTCGTGTTTTATCTATTGCGTAGTGGTAAGAAAGATACGGCTGAGATAACTCTTGCACTCAAAAACATGATTGACGAAATCAAGAGCTGTGAAGTATGCTGGGATTTTTCTAATGCTTCGCCATGTACATTTTGTAGCGATACAAAACGTAACCCAAAAACAATCTGTGTTGTTGCACAACCTCAAGACAGAGAAACAGTAGAAAGAACAGGTGAATATACCGGCCAGTACCACATCTTGCGCGGCACACTCAAACCAGGAGATGAAGGAATTGCGCGATTTCTAAAGATCAACGAGCTTATGAATCGTATACAAAAAAATAAAGTAGATGAAATAATCCTCGCACTCAATCCAGATCTCAATGGCGAAACTACCATGATGTATCTCGAACGACAAATAAAGAAACTCAAACCTGATATCAAAGTTACACGTCTTGCTCGGGGTCTTCCTATGGGAAGTGACTTGCAGTATGCAGATGAGATCACGCTGGGGAGTGCACTGAAGAATAGAATGTCTTCCTAGCTGTCATCCCGAGCGTAGTCGAGGGATCTCTTTCTTAAAAAATGTTCTACATTAGGAAAGAGATTCCTCCACTTCACTCCCTCTGGTCGTTCCGGTCGGAATGACAAGAGTGAACCCCTCACACGAGACCTCCCCATGGGAAGCGATTTGTAGCATGCAGACGAGATTACATTAGACAGTGCGCTAAAAAATAGAACACAAAACTAAAATCCACCATAACGGTGGATTTTTCTTCTAAACACACAATCCAAATCTTATATATTTAGAGGAAGTACCGCACAAGCGTCACAACATAGGTCTCCAAGCGGGGGTGCTATTGAAAAGTGGTGGAGTCCTTGAGTATTGTACTTGTGCGGCCGATGACCTCATCTTGTCAGTGTGCAACGGCGAATGCCGTCATGACAACCTTCTTTTGCTGTGGAGCAAAACCCAGCTAACCCCACGAGAGAGATGGCTTGGAAAAAAGAAGGAG
>PKTJ01000009.1 GCA_002869205.1 Candidatus Parcubacteria bacterium
AAATTGAAATAGACGTTCAATCATGACGCGCTCATCTTTTTCAATCGCACCTTGTTTTGCTCCTTGGAGTGTCATGGCACGTATTTCTTCTTCACTCACTTTGTCAGCTTCTTCTTTTCCGGCAACTAGGTTGGTGAAGCCTTCGAAAATTAAAATAAAAGGATATCCAATTGTCTGTAAGAATCGAAAAATAGGTGCAGAGAAAATAGCAAATTTTTTGGCATGATTATGGGCGTATGATTTTGGGATTATTTCTCCAAATACAAGTACGATGAGTGTCATCACACCGGTCGTAATTCCAATGACTGCTGAGTCAAACATCTCTCCGGCAACAACGGTAGCAAGAGATGCAGACGCAATATTTACAATATTGTTTCCAATAAGGATCGTAATGAGTAGTCTGCGTGAATTACTCTTGAGCTTTTGGACCATTGTCGCTTGAGGAAGCTTTCGTTTGACCATGGCGTCTACCTTTGCGTTAGTCAGGGAGATGAATGCTACCTCTGAGGCAGAAAAAAATGATGACAGGGCGATGAGGACCATTAATATGACAATGTTTGTAAGCATAGACTAGGTTATATTTACCTATATATAATACCGTTTTTTATCTCTGTTGACAACAAAACCCCGTATACAGGGGCTTTGTAGGTTGGAGTATATTTTTATTTTTCAATTTGTTCTCCATCTCCGAGAGATACTGCTGTTAGTAGATAATCGTATTGTTCAATTAGATCTAGCAATTCTTGCGGCTCTCCTTCTTTTTTTGCTCGCTCTACTTTTCTCTTTGAGAAGAATTTGAGGTCACCATTGCGTTTCGTTTTAATACCTGCGGCATGAAGTGTTTTGAGTGTATCTTCTAGTTTTTTGGCATTTGTTTTCACGTCAGGGGCATTTGTAGTAGTATCAGGGTTTCCTTGAAGAGCATCAAAGGCTTTTATTGTCTCTTCTGGTGAGGAATCAATGTTGCGAAGAGTTGCTCGAGCTTCTAAAAGTTGTCCTTCATCTGAAGGGTCTATCTTAGGAACTCTTATAGGGAATGGTTCTGGTGCTTCAGGAATTTTTCTTGGAGGAGATCCTGTGTCGAGCTCTTGAGGAGGAATTTCTGTATTTCCTACATCTACAACGACATTGGCTCCTTCTGGAATGGGTTCTGGTTGTGTAGGGGGTAATTCATCCAACAGTGCATCTGGTGCGTCAGGAGCACCTTCTGGCTGAGGTTCAGATTCTGGTTCAGGATCTGGTTCTGTTTGTACCACACGCTCTGTTACTGCTTTTGCATTAATAGCAAATTCACGTTTCGAGTCAAGAGCTTTGAGAATAAGCCCTCCAGACTCATTCTTAGATTCCCCAACAACAGTGTAGGATTTTTCCTTTCCTGGTATTGTTTCTCCTGTTTTTCTATCTTTTTTAGGCAATGTGGTATAACTAACTATTTCTCCTTTGGCAAAAGATGCATCTCCTACCAAAATATTATCAGCAACAAGTTCAAGTTCTGGTCCTTGTGAAGGTGCCATATCGGCTCGAGAACTTTCTTTTGGATTTAAAACCATAGGGAAAAGTTAAGCTTTATATACATATTTTAGCATGTTTTAGCCCTTTTGTCAATCAAAATCTTGATTTTTTAGCCAAATTTAGTATAATGCACGTCCAAAATATGAATGAAAAACAATATTTTTATCACATCATCACCTTTGGGTGTCAGATGAACAAGAATGATTCCGCACGTATGGAATCAATTTTGAAATCTATGAATTTAAAACCAACTGCAGAGCCAGAAGATGCTGATATTATCATTATGAATAGCTGCTCTGTTCGGGAAACTGCTGAACGACGAGTGTATGGTAAATCTCGTATCTTTGCTGAGTTAAAAAAGAAAAAACCAAATCTGATTGTTTGTGTGACAGGGTGTATGCCAGGGCGTGACAAAGATGGAAAACTCGAAAAACGATTACATGACGTGGATTTGTATTTTCCTACACGCGATATGGTGATGCTTCCAAAATGGTTGTCAGAAATAAATCCAGAATTACGATCAATAGATTTGGAAGATGATTATTTGACTGTAGTGCCGCGTACAAAAAATAAGTCTCAAGCATTTGTAACGATTCAGACAGGGTGTAATCATTTTTGTACATATTGTGTGGTGCCTCATGCTCGTGGCACAGAAGGAAATAGAAGTCTCAAAAGTATTTTAGACGAAGTGAAAGAGTTGGTTTCAAAAGGATGTCTGGAAATTACCTTGCTTGGTCAGATTGTAAATCATTATATTGCACCAGATCCTGAATTTTTTTCTTCGAACAATCCATATCAGAAAAACGATTTTGCAAAATTGCTCTGGGAGATAAATCAGATGGACGGTGTTGAAAGAATTCATTGGACTGCACCACACCCAGTGTATATGGATGATGAAGTTATTGATGCACTTACACTACCAAAGCAAATTAATTTTATACATCTTCCTGTACAGTCAGGAAATAGTGAGATTTTAAAAAAAATGAATCGTAGACATGACCGAGATTTTTATGTAGATGTGATAAAGAAAATTCGGGCGAAAAAACCAGAGATTGCTATTGGTACAGACATTATTGTAGGTTTTTCTGGTGAGACCGAAGAGAAGTTTCAAGACACGGTGGATTTATTTCGGGAGTGTGACTTTGATATTTCATACAATGCTCAATATTCGCAGCGTAGTGGTACGGTGGCGGCAAAAGCTTTCACCGATAACATCCCCAAAGAAGAAAAGAAGCGTCGATGGTTTGTGTTGCAACATTTGATGGAGAGCATTGCCTACAAAAAGAATCAAGAATATATAAGGAGAGAAGTCTCAGTCCTGGTGGATACATACAAGAACGGTACATGCGGAGGCAACTCAAGTGAGATGAAGCGAGTGAATTTTCCTGGAAAAGAGGATTATTTGGGTACAATTGTGCCCATCCGAATTAATCGTGCGGCAGAGTGGATTTTGTGGGGAGACATGGTATAATAGATATAAGAAATATGCCTAAAGATACAAAAAAATTACCAAAAGCAGTGGTGCTGCTTGGAGCGACAGCGTGTGGAAAAACAAGCTGGAGTTTGGATTTGGCACGCAAATTTGATGGTGAAATTATATCTGCTGATTCTCGGCAGATATTTAGAAAGATGACTATTGGTACCGCAAAGGTCATTGGTGACTGGCGTCGTAGTGGTCTAGGGCGTGTGTATCATGTAGAAGATATTCCTCATTATTTGGTAGATTTTCTCGATCCGGGTAAATCTTTTACTGTTGCTGAGTTTCATGAACAATCTATAAAACATATAAAAAATATTATTAAACACGACCACACACCTTTTGTGGTTGGTGGTACGGGATTGTATATTCATGCATTGGTAGATAATTTGCAGATTCCTCGTGTCGCACCAAACAAAAAATTACGCAAAAGTTTCGAAGAAAAGACGAGTGAGGAGCTTATGGCATGGCTAAGACAGCTCGACCCCAAGACTGCTGATTCGGTAGATATGAGAAATAAACGAAGGGTTATTCGTGCGCTCGAGGTATGTATTTTGAGTGGACAGCCATTTTCACAACAACAACAAAAAGGCGAACCAGAATTTGATATTTTACAGATTGGTATTCGTGTTCCGCGTGAAGAATTGTACCGACGTATTGATGAGCGTATTGATCAAATGGTAAAAGAAGGGCTCGTGGAGGAAGTGCGCAATCTCATACGACAAAAGTATAGCTGGAAACTTCCAAGTATGAGTGGTATAGGTTATCGGCAGTTTAAAGAATATTTTGAAGGTACATGTGGTCTAGATGATGCGATTGAACGACTGAAGCGTGATACACGTAGATATGCAAAACGACAATTTACTTGGTTCAAGCGAGATGATCGTATTAAATGGTGCGAAAATTATGAAGAAGCAGAAAAATTAGTACACGATTTTTTAAAAAAATAATATGGGAGTAGGTAATCCACTTAATTTTGGTAGCACTTCGGGTTTGCGTCCTGGGCAAGGGGCGTCTTCGAGTATTGGTCGTGCACAAAATTTTACGACAAGTGTTTTGCAACAAAAGAAAGATCGGGCAATGGCGTCCACGTCAATTGGTCGTGTAATACGAAAAGAAAGCGGGTCTGCTGCAACCACATCTATCGGACGAGTGGGTAACAAAGATAAAAAATCAACGTCAGTATTTCACAATGAACCAGAGCAGCGATCTGTGTATGATGATGATCGCGTGGATGAAGTACGTGACCGTCTGCGTTATCAGCATATTCGTCAGTCAATACGTGATCGCAAGGCTGCTGAAGCCGCTGCTGCCATGGATAAGCAGGTTTCAAAATACAATGTGGGGGCTAAGACTGGTGGCGCATTTAAGACAAAAGGAAAAGGTACATTTGCAGCAAAATTAAAGAAGTTGAGACGTCTCAATCCTGATTCGTTCAAAAATTTGAGTAATAAAGATATTAAATATTTTAGTGACGTGGTAAGTCCGCATGCAAAAACTGTCAGACGTGGTTCGGGTATTTCAAGATCTGTAAGGACTGGTATGAAGCGGCAGTTGGAACAAGATAGACGTTCGGGAAAGATCAGTAGCTCAGACGCAGGATCATTTAAAAAAATGGTAGATAATTTACCTCATTAACGTGTACATATGAAAAAAATCATGACAGTATGTTTACTCGGAGCAGTAGTCATGCTTACTGGCTGCGTAGCACAAGAACCAGTGGTCCAAGGAGAAATTGAAACAGTTTCTGAAATTCCAGCGGGTAAAAAACTTGGGACATATAATTTTAATTTTCCAGACACAGGTTGGGTCATGGAGTTTAATTACGGAGATGGGTTTGAAGTGACTGAGTTCGAGGGTAGCCTTGTGTTTGTTCTTGGTCCCGATAATGGTCTTATGTTTATGTGGAACGAAAAAAAGGTGGAGCCGGTTCCGGAACTTCTTGTTTCAAAAGAGGAATTTGTGGCTCAGGGTTTTTGGGGAGAGAAGCATTTTCTTACAAACAAAGATGTCCATTATAAATTCCAAACTCCTGATGAGAAGTATTGGGTGACAGTAGCAGGTACACCAGATGTGGTCGATGAATTTGTAGAGGGTATGAAATTAAAAAAGTAGATTTAGTGTTTAATTTAAAAACTCCCTGTGTGGGAGTTTTTTGTTCCATGTTCCATGGTTTTTACTTCATGATTTATAGTCGTTCCATGTATGCTTTCCAGCCAGCCTCTCTATATTTCTTTGCTTCTGCGACAGGGTCGGCTGCTTGATAAATACCGCGTCCCACAATGATGATATCACTTTCTTGGTCCTTTATAACCTTCTCAGGAGTGTTGTATTGTTGCCCCATACCATCTCCACCTGATACAAGCTTTACTCCTGGTGTCATATTGATAAATGTTGGGTCATCGAGCAGTTTTTTCATAGTAATAAACCCTACCACAAAATCTTTGTTGTCTTCTGCCATTTTGAGACTTTTTTGTGTGTAGTCACCGGTTGCGAGATTTCCTTCGGGACTCATTTCCGCGAGGAGTAGGAGACCTCTTCCTTTTTGCATGCCCACTTCTTTCAGGCCGGAGATAATGCCAGGACCTGGAACCGTGTGTGCGTTTACAATATCTGCCCAATCTGAAATATGGTAGATACCATTTTCGTATTGGTGTTTCACGGTGTTTCCAATGTCAGCAAATTTTCTATCTTCAAACAAAAGGAAGTTGCGAGTTTGTGCAAGGCGCATTAGTTCGAGTACGAGACTTTGGTCAAAATCTTCTACAATATCAATGTGTGTTTTGAGTACACAGATTTCTGATCCGAGTTTGTCTGCGATTTCGAGTAGTTCTTTTTTTGTTGTCACATCAGCAGCAATCGCAAGATTGGTCTTCTTTTCTTCCATAATAGACAAGAGTTTTTTTGCTGTAGGATTACTGCATTGTCCCACTCGTGCACCGTATGTAAGACCTTGTGGTTGAGTTGGGTTTTGGGTTTGCATAGGTTGAGGAGTTTGGTCGAGTGGTTTGACCTGTGTGTTGGTAATATAGTTTTTTACTTCAGTATACATTTCCTGACTGATACGATTGTGTTTTTGTAATACTTCGAGTAATTCGCTCATGGTAAATATTGGGTGAGCAGTACATCCTCGATTTGAAATGTTTTCTCTTCCTCCTTGTTCTCTATCAAGCAACACTACAACATCTTTTACATTGAGACCTTCGTGTTTGAGTGGGTCAATAGTTTCAAATACGCTTGAGCCACTCGTGATGAGATCTTCCACGACAAGACAGGTTTGGCCAGGAGTGAATGCTCCCTCAATTGCTTTGCGTGTGCCATAGTCTTTTACCTCTTTTCGTCTCATGACCATCGGTTTATTGTGCTCCAGAGACATGGCAGTTGCAATAGGAAGTGCAGTGTAGGGAACGCCCGCAATAATATCAAAGTTGAGGTGGGAAATTTTTTGCCACATGATCTGCGCAATTGACTTGAGTACATCTGGATACGAAACAGTTACACGCAGGTCAATATATATAGGAGAAAGACTTCCGGTCTTGAGTTTGAATTCTCCGAACTTTACCGCATTGATTTCATGCAGCTTCAAAATGAGTTGCTCTGTATCCATAGTAGTTTTATTATCTTCTGACGCGACAGAAGGTGATTTAAGATGTGTTTTTGCACCACTTTTTTCTCTGTGGTAGTTTCCAAATTCTTTTATTTGGTTTGCAATATACTTGGGTACTACAGGTCCATCTGTGCACATACAAATTCCAATATCATCTACCACACATTGTCCGCATATCCCCACGCCACATTTCATGTAGCGCTCAATACTCACTTCGCAATTCACATCGGTCTCATTACAGATATCGAGGACCTTTTTTTCCATAAGTTCTGGACCGCAGGTACATACAATAACTTCTCGTTTTTCCAGTAAGTCTTTATTCTCTTTTCGTTTATTGATAATGTCTGTCAAAATGTCAGTGACATATCCGTGATGACCAGCGCTTCCATCATCAGTTGCAATATGGAGTGATGTGTTTGGAATTTTGGAAATACGTTCTTCAAATAGTAGCAAATCTTTATTTCTCGAACCGATGCAGAAGTCAACAGTAACACCATATTCTTTAGTCAATTTTTCAGCTAGAAATCCGAGAGGTGCGGCACCATATCCACCTGCTACCATGATGTAGTGTGTGTGAGGTTTGAGAGAAAACCATGTTCCGTACGGGCCAGAAATACCTACACGATCTCCTACATTCATTTCGAATAGTTTTTCTGTTAGAGGTCCACGTTTGAAAACAGTTAGGCCAAATGTCTTACCATTGTCATATGCAATAGAGAATGGTTTTTGGTCAATTTCTGGAACCCAAAGCATCACAAATTGTCCTGGTTTTGAATTTAATTCAGACTCAAAATAAAAAGTTTTGACCGAAGGATTTTCTTCGACAATTTTTGCAATACGGATATATTGTGGAGTTTCATCATTCATAAAAATTAATTATGGGCCGCGCCTCTTATCTCATCGAGTGAATGTATGTTTTCTTCGTGCATGATTGCTATCATCTCGTCTGTTATTTTTTTGAACACTTCTTCACCTTCATAATACACAGCAGAACCAACTCCAAGTAACGTTGCTCCTGCCATGATCATGGCAAGTGCGTCCTCACCTGTGGTAATGCCACCAGTACCAATGATAGGAATATCTACTGTCTTATAAATATCATACACAGCCTTGAGTGCGACAGGAAAGAGAGCGGGTCCAGACACGCCGCCTTGCTTGTTGTGAAGTATTGGCTGTCTTGATCTCACATCAATAACCATTCCACTAATTGTGTTGCCGGCACAGATTGCATCAGCTCCCGCATCTTGTGCAGCTTTGGCAATGTCAGCTACATTCCAAGCTTGGGGAGTGAGTTTGATAATCACAGGGACGTTGCTATTTTCTTTTACCTTTTGTGTGATTGTTTGTACGGCAGGAATCGAATAGGCAAACGGATCGCCAAATTCTTTACTCACATTTGGACATGATACATTTATTTCTAGAAAGTTGAGAGGAGCTCTACAGATCTGCCTTGTTATTTCAGCGAATTCTTCTGGTGTGCCAGCAAATACACTACCAATAACGGGTGCATTTGAAAGTGTTCTAAATTTCTTTATTTCTTCAATAGCTTCCTCAACTCCTGGGTTAGAAAGTCCTACCGCATTGATAAAAAAGTGCTTTTTGCCAATCATGGTAGGATTTGGGTGGCCGGTACGAGGCTCTAGAGAAACTGATTTGATAGTAATGCCGCCACAACCCTGCTCTATTACACGATTCATGCCAGCTCCGGTGACCCCAAGAATTCCAGACGCAAGTACGCTTGGGTTAGGGAATGTTTTGCCTAAAAATGAGGTTTTGAGCATATGTTGAATCAAAAGGACACCTATATGGTGCCCACTTTTTTTAGTATCTTACACTATTAGTGCATCTTGTTCAAGATCATCTCTTTGAGCTCTTCTACGGTGTGTTTTGCCACTTCCATGTCAGTGATAAGGGTCACTTCGTGTTTGATAGCGAGCTCTCTCATCAGTTCTCCGTCTGTCTGTGTATTGCCATTGTGTTTATGAGATGGAATATTAATCACCATATCAAAGCGTCGTTCACGCATGAGTGTGGAGATGTTTGGTCGTTTGCCTGATGATATTTTATTAACCACACGATTGGCTATGCCATGAGAATCGAGGAACTCACTGGTATGTTTTGTTGCATAAAGGACGCATCCTACTTCAGAAAGTGTTTTCATTTCTGTGAGTAATTCTTGTTTCGCTTCTTCACCGCCAATGGTCAGAAGGATATTCTTTTTGTTTTGTTTTGCCATTTTCATTTGCAATGTCCAGAGTTCGGTAAATCCAGGAGATGCGTTTTGGTTAAACAAATCATCTTTCATAAAGGTCGCGAGCTTTTCATCAAAGAGTGCGTTGGTTGTTTTGAGAGCGACCACATCACAATGTCCTTTGTATAGACGAAGGGTGACGGTTCCGGTAACTTTGTCGTTCATGGTATCGATAAATCCAGATAAGTCTTTCATGAACGGATCATACCAGAGACCGGCATAACACATGTACCCCCATTCTTGATCTACGAGTTCTTTGAATTTGTTTTCATGTCGTGTACATACATACTTTTCTAATTCTCTGTGTCCACGTAGTATGACTGCGGCTGCCGGTTGCTCATAAATGCCGCGCACCTTCAATCCCACAATACGATCTTCTATGTGATGTGCAATACCAATACCATACTTTCCAGCAATATTGTTGAGTCTCATAATGAGTTGACTCAATTTCATCTCTTCTCCGTTCAAAGACACAGGTACACCTTTGACAAATTCAAGCTCTACCAATCGTTCTTCATCAGGTGCTTCTGTGGGATGTGTACATACTTGCAAGATTTTTTTCAATGGCGGGACGAGTTCTGGATTTTCGATTTCTCCTCCTTCGCTGGTAACACCCCACATATTATCGTCAGATGAGTATGATTTGTCGAGTGTGTGTGGAATAGGGATGTTACGACTTTTTGCATAGGCAATTTCTTCATCTCTACCCATACCCCATTCACGTACCGGTGCAATCACTTTGATATCTGGATGAAGCGTGACGGCAGTTCCTTCGATACGTACCTGATCATTTCCTTTTCCTGTACAGCCGTGTGCAATGGTGTCTGCTTTTTCTTCGAGCGCAACTTTGATAGCAATTTTTGCAAGGAGTGGTCGGCCAATCGGTGTACTCAAGTGATAGTGTCCCTGATATGAAGCATTTGCCTTGATACCGCGTGCGATGTACTTGTCTGCAAACTCATCTTTTGCATCCACCACGATTGATTTGATTGCGCCCAGATCAATAGCCTTTTGTTTGATTGCGTCGAGATTATCCACCTGTTGCCCAATATCAATACAAACCGCAATTACTTCTGCATCATATTCTTCTTGGATCCATTTGAGCATGACTGATGTGTCTAGACCACCAGAGTAGAGAAGTACAACACGATTTATTTCTTCTTTACTCTTTGGTTCGTAGCTTGCTATGTGTGTATAGCCTTTGTCGTTTTGCATAGATGTATATACATTATTAATTATGTGATTGATAATATTTTTTGTCCGTTTGTTGTGGCTATCTTTACTGCTTCATCAAAATTGTAGTAACGACATGCCTCCATGAGGAATCTGAGCTCTACCCACATGTCTCCATCAATGAGTGGTTCATAAAAATCAAGCAAATCGTCATTTCCGAGCCCCACGACCACACCGGCTTCAATCATTTCTGGCACATTTGCTATAGAATTGTGTACTGGGGCATTGTATTGATCAAGCTGTCGCATACTAATGGCAGCAGATGGACATACTACAGCATGTATACCGAGATCTGCCATATGCTTGTAGAGTTTTTCGCGATATTTTTTTGGTTGGGCAGCGGTTGATAGTGCGTGAATAGCTACGACTCTTCCTTCATACCCATATTTCTTTGTATAGTAGAGGAGCATCTCAGTGTCGCGTTCATGAGGATTGTTTTCTTGATCAATATGGACATGCAAGGGTTTGTTTTCGTTCCGTGCAATATTAAACATAATGTCAAAACTTTTTTGCATGTATGGACGATCACGTGAAGGAAGTCCTCCGACGGTATCTGCCTTTGATGAGGCTATTTCAAATATTCTTCTTTCTTTGGGGTCAAGTAGACCGCCGATTGGTTGAGTAGATGTAAGAAATCTGATTTTATCTCTGTATTCTTCTTGTACTATGAGCGCCGCATCTATTGCTTTTTGTCCCACAGCAGAATATCCGTCTATAAAGCTAAGGGTAAGTTTTACACCTTGCTCAATCATCATGTCGAGTGCACGTCGTATTCGGTTGGCCACGTCTTCTCCTGAGTCATTTCGTTTCGTTTCATCACTCATTTGCCATTTTGCTTCCATGTCGAGCATACTTTTTGTCATTCCTTCTTTTGAAATATAAAAAGCTTTATCAAAGTGTGCATGACAATTTACAAAACCACCCTTTTCTTCAATGGCCTGTAACATTTGAGTTTTGATATCCCAGTTTTTCATAAAAAAAGACCATTACATGATGTAATGGTCGTTAATGGAAATAGGAAAGTGACGATCGCTCTTCTCTAGAGAGCATCGTGATGTTCCTCCAAATAGGTTTGTGTGTGAGCCTATTATCATACCGCATATATAGTACCATATTTAGAATTGAGGTACAACATCTAGTGTTGTGGACATGCTTGACGATGACTCTTAAAACCGGTAAAGTACCCTTCCATAACGTAATATACATGTCAAAAAAGGATATACAAGCCGTCATATTTGATATAGATAACACTCTTTTGAACCAAAAAAAGGCATTTTCTGATACACTCTCACGAGCAGTAGAAGACCTTCTCCAAAAGGAGACTATCAACCTGTTTCGTCCATCAAAAGAGCATTTGTATGAGGTGGTAAGTCAGAATCTTCATTTTGAAGACATGTTTAAGGAGCTTTTTCCTGGGGATGCTGTAGGACGGCCTCTCTATGAGGTCGTATTAGAAAAATATCGTGAAATAGCGCCTACTGTGCGTTACGAGGCGACACCGGGAGCGTGTGAAACACTTCGGAAGTTTCAAGAGAGTGGCATGGTCATGGGGCTTGTAACAAATCGCGTGAACAAAGTTAAAGAGCGCATGACAGAGGCTGGATTTGATATGAATGATTTCGCATTTATATACACACCATCTGAAAAGCAGTTTGCCAAACCACATCCACGTGCATTTGAGCCGGCGCTAGAAGATCTCAAAAGAAAAGGGATTCGACCTGAGCAGGTAGTAATGTTTGGTGATCATACTGATGATTATTATTCTGCATTTTATCAAAATATTAATTTTGTTGCTGTAGTTCAGGGACATATTACACGTGATGAATTTAGGAGTGTTGGTATTGAGGATAGTTTGATTTTGGATAGTTTGGAGCAAGGAGAAGAAGTGTTGGAATACGTTACCAATATTACTCGGTATAAAAAGAGTTTGTATGCGACCTCAGCACTGGATGGACGTCATGGTGTCATGAGTGCACCACTTAGACATTATTTTTCTGAGTACGCGCTTCATAAGTATAGAATCAAGGCAGAGATCGAGCACATCATTGCATTGTCTGAATTTTTTTATGGTGCTGTTGTGCGATTGCTCACACCACACGAAAAAGAATTCTTAAGAAATTTGTACAAACAATTTTCAGAACATGATGCATACGAAGTGTTGCAGTACGATCACCTCGGGCGTGGTGGTATGGGACCTACTGAGCATGATGTGAAATCGTGTGAACTTTGGATAAAAGAAAAAATGAAGGGAACGAGTCTTGAGGATGTCGCTTCGTTTGTACATATGTTTGTGACGTCAGCTGATATCAATAATATTGCATACAAATCAATGATGTCACGAGGTATTGAGCAGGAATTCGTACCAGCCGTGCTTCATATCACAGAAAAGTTGGTAGATCTCACAAAAAAATATGCAGATGATCCAGTGATGGCGCGTACACATGTACAACCAGCAAGTCCAACGACATTTGGAAAGATGTTTGGTAATTATCTTGTGCGTTTGAGTGACGGACTGAACCGTTTGTACAACATCACCTACACAGCAAAGATAAATGGTGCTGTAGGAAACTACAATTCATTTGTTGCTACGTATCCAGATTTGGATTGGGTAGGGTATTCAAAAGAATTTAGTTCTCGTTGTGGTTTTGATTGTCAGCTCTGGACTGATCAGCGTGGTACACATGCTGATATGGTGCAAGTCTTACAAGCAGTACAAGAGATTGGTAATGTGATGCGTGATATCGCACAAGACATGTCACTCTACGCTGCGTTTGGTACTATGTATTTTTCAAAAATAGAAAGTCATGTGGGTTCTTCAGTCATGCCACACAAGATCAATCCATGGTTTGCAGAAGTGGCAGAGGGTGGCATCAAAAAAGCAAATTGGATAATTTCGGGATTTACTTCAGAGCTTGATGTGTCTCGTCTACAGCGTGATTTGTCTGACCATGAGTTTGAACGATCATATGGTGAGGCGATCGGGTATGTATATGTAGCAATAAAGCATTTACACATTGCGTTTGATCTTATCTGCCCTGACCGAGAATTTGCGCGACAGGAATTACAAAATAATCCGCAAGTCATCACAGAAGTAATCCAAACAATTTTGCGAAAACACGGTAGAGTAGATGCCTATGAATTGGTAAAAAGAGAATCGCGTGGGAAAAAGGTGACACTTGAAGACTTGCGTTTGTTTGTAACACGACTTGAGGTAGATGATAATGTAAAACAAGAAATTCTGACGGTCATGGATCCAGAAAAATATACAGGTCTTGCAAGTAGACTTGCCAGAGAAGCGATAGATAAATATTATGCATCAAAAAACAGCCTCTAGTGGCTGTTTTTTTGTTAGTGTTTATTCTTCCTCTTTTTTTTCGATCGATACAAATTTCGTTCCTTCTTCACCTTCAAATTTGACGTATACACCACGGTTTCCTGGCTCTTTGTGAAAAGCGTCTACGATTCCTTCTCTGCCATCCACTTCTATTGTGGAGCCTAGTTTCGGAAAACTATCATCGAATTCTTCTTTTTCTGCATACCATTGTCTGACTTGTTCTCCAGTTTCTAATTTATGAAGTTGTTTCAGATCTCCTTCTGGTATATGACGACTTCCGTCTTCTGACATAGGCTTTGTATTAGTTATTTAAAAATAGTTTCATTTCGTTCGGGTCCAAACGAAATGATTTCTACAGGACATTGTACATGATATTCAATAAATTTGATATAGC